>QIDJ01000101.1 GCA_003228395.1 Flammeovirgaceae bacterium | reverse complement strand
CTTTTTAATGCCTAATGCAATTAATTTCAAAGGGAATCGAACGCAACTTAATGATTTGCAACACAGTTAAATTCCCAGCCCTGCAAGCCCGTCCCTGGCTAAATTGCTCCACAGGAGCAATTCTTTACGCCAGGTCGCCCGCTACGGACTACACTGCCCGGAAGACAACTCGGACTACACTGCCCGGAAGACAACTTGTTTGTACTTCCGGGCTTTTTAATGCCTAATGCAATTAATTTCAAAGGGAATCGAACGCAACTTTTTGATATGCTGCACAAGTGATTTCCCCGCCCTGCAGGCCCGGCTTGAACAGGTGAGTAAATTCGGATAAGCAAACAACCTTCATAAAAATACTTTACAACATTGAAAGCATTTTACTATCGGATTGACATTCGTACGTTTGAATAGTACTTTTGCTACACATTGTTAGACACTTAAAATTTGAATAAAATGACAAATGTTGCGATTAATGGTTTTGGAAGAATCGGGCGACTGACTTTCAAAGATTTATTAAAAAATGATAATATTGATGTGGTGGCCATCAATGACCTGACTGACCCGGCTACCCTGGCTCATCTGCTAAAATACGATTCTATACATGGCCGGTTTAATGGTACAGTGGAGGTTAGTGGTAATACATTTATTGTAAACGGAAAGGAAATACGGATTCTTGCTGAACGTGATCCTGCCAGTCTTCCCTGGGGAGAAATGGGTGTTGATATTGTTCTTGAATCAACAGGCCTGTTCAGAGATCAGGCTGGTGCAGGCAAACATTTGGAAGCCGGCGCTAAAAAGGTGATAATTTCGGCTCCCGCAAAGGGTGATATACCCACTGTTGTATTAGGTGTAAATGACGACATTCTTACCGGTGAAGAAACCATTATTTCCAATGCGTCCTGTACTACCAATTGCCTGGCGCCGATGGCAAAAGTGCTTGATGACAAATTCGGTATCGAACAAGGATATATTACCACCATACATGCATACACTGCTGATCAGCGACTTCAGGATTCGCCCCACAGCGACCTGCGCCGCGCAAGGGCTGCCGCTTACAGCATTGTGCCTACTTCTACCGGGGCCGCAAAAGCCGTAGGGCTTGTGCTGCCTCACCTTGCAGGAAAATTAGATGGCCTTGCCATGCGCGTGCCCATTCCGGATGGTTCGCTCACAGATCTGGTATGCGTGCTGAAAGCCGAAGCTACTGCCGAAGAAATCAATGCCGCTATGAAAGAAGCTTCCGAAGGGCCCATGAAAGGCATTCTGGAATACTGCGAAGACCCGATTGTCTCTATTGACATTGTGGGAAACCCGCATTCTAATGTTTTTGATGCCGCATTAACATCGGCAAATGGAAAATTGGTAAAAGTGATTGGCTGGTATGATAATGAAGCAGGTTACTCTGCCCGCACCGCCGACCTGATCGAAAAAGTGAGGTAGCAGCATAAAATTTTGTTTAAATTAAATTAAGGCCTGGCAGATAGATTATAATCTGTCAGGTCTTATTTTTAGCAAAGTCACGGAAGTAACTTCCGCGCCAGAGTGGGTGCGAATAGTCACGGAGAAGTAACTTCCGCGCCCGAGTGGGCTAATATCGATATAAAAGATTTCTCACCACCTACAGGCAATTGGAATTCCAGTTGCTTTTAAGCAATTTACAACCAGTAATGCATAATAAGTTGACTTAACCGCACTTTATTCAGGCTATTAGTACGATGAGCTTTAATCTGAAAATATGGCTGTTAAATTTTATGTGGCTAAAGCAGGATTAGCTATTATTTTTAAAACCGTCCCATAAATGGGACGGGAAAAATGAGCTATACCAAAACTACTGGCTTCAAATTACTTAAAAATATCTACTTTTTTGTCAGCCTTAGAATCTGTGACGATCCTGTGTTCATAATATCACGGTGCGCTGCACCTTTGCCTAACATTTATAAAATAGCTATAGAGATTATCGGTGCTCCGCACCTTATATCATGAGATTATAAGAAATAATGGCTTGCAATAATACAATATAGTAGGGTACAGCCATGCCTTCGCCCGCTCCGGCAAGCAAAGCGTACCCGAAATATTTATAGATAGTTTATCAAAATATAAACCAAGGTGCAGCGCACCGTGATATATTCAGACTGCTATTTGTTAAATGTATTGGCTGATTTTGGGTTTTGCCTTAATCAAAAACAGCAATAAATCAATCAGGCCTGATTTGTAAGGTTGGCCAACTGGTCATCCGTGGCTTCGATGTTATGATACACTTTCTGAACATCGTCATCGTCCTCGAGGGTTTCAATTAATTTCATTACCTGCCCGAAAGCGCCATCGTCAAGAATCACATAGGTGTTGGGTATCCGTTCCAATTCTGCTGATTGTGGCTCAATGTCCATGTCTTCCAGCTTTTTCTGCATATTTCCAAAATCTTCCATCTCACAGGTAATATGGATCATATTCTCTTCGATTTCCACATCCCCGGCGCCGCCATCAATTAATTCAAGAATTAAGTCATCTTCAACCGAATCTTCCGGCAATGGCACCACAAAAACCCCTTTGCGGTCAAAAATAAATTCCAGTGATCCGTTAGTTCCCAGGTTGCCGCCGCCTTTTGTAAAAACAGACCTGATATTAGACACCGTACGGTTAATATTATCGGTTGTACATTCCACAAATACGGCCACTCCGTGCGGGGCATAACATTCATAGGTCACTTCCACGTAATCAGCGCCTCCTTCGCCCGAACCTTTTTTAATCGCACGATCTATGGTGTCTTTTGGCATATTGGCCCCTTTGGCGTTCTGAATGGCCAGCCGCAGCCTGGGATTCGAATCCGGATCAGCTCCCTTTTCCCGAACCGAAACAGTGATTTCTTTAATGAGCTTTGTAAATATTTTTCCCCGTTTGGCATCAAGGGCTGCTTTCTTATGCTTTATGGTTGACCATTTACTGTGACCTGACATAGTTATCTTTATTGGAGTGATTCAAAAATATTTATTTCAAGAGCAATAGCAAAATAAAACCATCGAAACAGCATGGTAAATGACTAAGCAATAATCAACTATTGAAAGGTGGTTATGGTGATTTAATTTTTCTTTTCCACAAGACCGGGAATGTGTCGTTGCTTGTACCAGATATTCAGCATTACACCTGCCAGGACTAAAACCATACCGGCATAACTGTAAAATTCAAATTTTTCACCAAATAAAATATGCCCGAAAATTAAGGCATAAATAATCCCGATATATCTCAAACTCGCAATTTTCGACAATTCCTCATGTTGAAATGCCTTAGTCATATACACCTGGGCAATTTGTGTAGCAATTCCGACTAAAATAATTATCAGCAAATCCATGCCGTGCGGTGTAACCCAATCCGTGAGGATGTAAATCCCGGTTACAGGAATGGTAACAAGCGGAAAATAGAACACGATCACCAGCGGGTTTTCGGAAACGCTCAGTTTACGGATAATGTTATAGGCTATACCCGAAAACAAGGCCGCCAGAATGCCAATGAAAAAATAAAAGCCGGTTATCCGGTTATCGACGCCCTGAATGATAACCACGCCGGCAAAAGAGATCAGGAAAAACAGCCATTGGCGTTTTGCTACTTTTTCGTTTACAATAAAGATGCCCAGAATGGCAGTAAATATCGGCGCAAGGAACTGGATGGTTACTGCTCCGGCCAGCGGAATGGCCTGCAGCGTAGTGAAATACAGTATTAGCGCCATGGCTCCCGCCATCCCTCTGGCGATGAGCAGCTTTTTGTTATTTCCCCAAACAGGAATTCGCTTGAATTTCAGAAAAGAAAAACTTAATACAATTGAGACAACTGACCGGAAAAACACGATTTCGACTGCCGGAATATGAGACAGGTATTTAACGCCAACATTCATCAGTGAAAAGAAAAATGTGGCCATAATCATGTACCTGACTCCCTTTGTTATGCGCATATCATAGTTTACTATTCATATTCCTAACAGGAAAGACCGGAAAGTCAGCAAAATTGGTTCAATTAAAATGGTTTCCAACAAAACCTATACGGATTCTTTTAGTAACAGAAAATAATTTAATTATTCAGGGGTAAGGTATAAAGTTGGATTTTCCCGAAGGGATGGCTATGCCAAGGGGGATGTTCGGATTGGGTTGATAACCAATATGTTAAAAAATTTATTCATTAGTACTGAAAGGAAGATTCTACACAGCTAACAAGCCATTTTGAACGGAAGCTGACCAGGCAGACAGGCAAGTTAACGATCAGCAGGAATGAGAATCGTAAGAATCTGAATAGCTGCAATCGACTTTATTTGACAATAATTCCATCCTTGATCTCCAGAATCCGGTCAGCCAGTGTTGCGAGTTCGGGGTTGTGCGTAACAATCACAAAGGTCTGGTTGAATTCCTCCCGGAGTTTTAAAAACAAGTTGTGCAGTTCTTCCGCATTTTTTGAATCCAGGTTCCCGCTCGGTTCGTCGGCGAAAATAATATCCGGATCGTTGACCAGCGCCCGGGCCACCGCCGTACGCTGCTGTTCACCGCCTGAAAGTTCGGACGGCTTATGGTTTTTCCGTGATCCTAATCTTAATTTAGCAAGTAACTCCTCCCCTTTCTGATAAACTTCTTCCTGTTTTTTACCTCCTATCAACCCCGGAATACAAACATTTTCGAGAGCAGTAAATTCGGGCAAAAGGTTATGAAACTGAAATACAAAACCAATATGTTTATTGCGGAATCCTGCTATTCGCTTGTTCGACAATGTCGTGATCTCCTTCCCATTCAGTACTATTTTACCTGCATCCGGATTATCGAGTGTACCCAGAATGTGCAGCAACGTGCTTTTGCCTGCCCCTGAAGCGCCTACAATGGACACTATTTCACCTTTTTGTACGTGCAGGTCAATGCCCTTAAGTACCTCCAGGCTATCATAGGATTTATGAATATTCTCAGCAGTCAGCATTATTTCAGGTTATATATTCAAACATAGGAAATAACTGTGATCGGACAAGCAGGATTCATTAAAAGATAAACGGCTATTATGAATTTACATGCCCTTTTTTCACTTGCTATATCCTGTCAAATAAAGTAGATTCGCATAGTTTTATTTCATCTGAAAATTTTATTTATCCGCTAATTCACGCACTTTATGAACATCCATGAATATCAGTCAAAAGGGATATTAAAGCATTTTGGAGTAAACATTCAGGAAGGAATGGTAGCCGGTACTCCCGAGAAAGCCACCGAAGCGGCAAGACAGTTAATCACAGATACCGGAACCGAATGGTTTGTCATCAAGGCACAGATCCATGCCGGCGGACGGTG
>QIDJ01000047.1 GCA_003228395.1 Flammeovirgaceae bacterium | reverse complement strand
ACCCAGCTCCGGACACGCATTGACAACATACCCACCCGGCATATTTTCCTCACTATGGACGCCTGTTTTGGTGGTACGTTCGATCCGACGATTGCCCGGTCAGGTAACCGGGGAGGAGGGGACGACCAGTACGAAGACATCAGCCGTATCGAATTGATAGAGCGAAAATTGAGGTACAAAACACGGATGTATCTTACATCCGGAGGAAAAGTATATGTATCAGATGGTAAACCGGGCGCCAATTCCCCGTTTGCGGCAAAATTTCTTCAGGCCTTGCGCAGCAACGGCGGACCTGACCATTTATTGACTTTATCAGATATTAAAAGCTTTGTAGAGCTGGTTCCCCAGGAACCGCGTATGGGTTCATTTGGCACCGATGAGCCCGGCAGTGAATTTGTATTTGAGCGTAAAAATTAAATAAAAACAGGCACGGAAGTAACTTCCGCGCCAGGGTAGAGAGGTTGAACAGGCAACGAAAAATCTCATAATAAACCCTTTTTCAGAGGGAGCCCAGTACCTTCGCTCTATTCTATCACTAAGGAAGTTGGCGACTGCCTGCCTGCCGAAACGCAGTGAAGGAGGGATGAATCTCAAGATTTCATCACCTGCATTAATTAACATCTACACACCTCAGCAAGGTCACCTGTTCCGGATTGATCGCAGGTTCATTACAATCGCTGGAAAATACAGCTATGAGAAACCAGCAGGGCAGGGATCTTGCGTCATCTCCTGGAGTATAGCATTGGGTCTGAGCGGACGCTCAGACCAGTGTAGGGTAAGTCACGTAGCGTATCGCATACATGGCATCCGCGCCATTTGCCGGTTTGTGCTGACACGAACCGGGGGGTTTGTGAGATAGCCTTTTTTAAAGCCATGCCATGACTCCAAGTCATGGCATGACTGTTTCATTTGCTTGTTCGTGAAGACACGGACCAGGGATTAGGGGTTAGGAATCTCATGAAATTTGCCGTCTGCTTCAGCAGACGGTTTGTCAAAACCATACCAACTCTGGCTTTAGCCATATAAAAAAAACTTTTTTAAGTAATTTAGAACCGGAAATTGAACCAAATTATGAAAATCATAGAATGTCCCAGAGACGCCATGCAGGGGTTGGAGAAATTTATCCCCACAACCTTGAAAGCAGAATACCTGAACCTGCTGCTGAAAGCCGGCTTTGACACGATCGACTTCGGAAGTTTCGTGTCGCCAAAAACCGTACCCCAGATGAAAGATACGGCCGACGTGCTGGCAAAACTTGACCTCTCTGAAGCAAATTCGAAATTATTGGCGATCGTAGCGAATCTCAGAGCCGCTAAAGATGCGGTAGCATTTGATGAAATTCATTACCTGGGATTTCCACTTTCTATTTCCGAAACGTTTCAGGTGCGTAACACCAACAAAACCATTGTGGAAGCGCTGAATACGGTAGAAGAGATCCAAAACCTGTGCACTGCATCCGGCAAAGAGCTGGTGGTTTACCTGTCGATGGGATTTGGAAATCCGTATGGCGATCCGTACAATATGGATATTGTTCAGCAGTTTTCGGGCATTCTGGCCGCTATTGGTATCCATACTATCTCCCTGGCTGATACCATCGGGGTTTCGGACAATGAAAATATTACCTACCTCTTTTCCAGCTTAACATCCGCGTATCCAGACACAGAATTTGGGGCCCATCTGCATAGTAATCCACAATCGGCATATAAGAAAATCGAAGCGGCATTCGACGCCGGTTGCAGGCGGTTCGATGGCGCCCTTAACGGATACGGCGGCTGCCCGTTTGCCGAAGATAAGCTGGTTGGCAACATTGCCACGGAAAGGATCATTGAATTAGCTGAACAGAAAGGCGAAAACCCCGAAATCAATAAGGTTGTTTTAACAGAATGTCTGCAAATGGCCTCCCGCGTGTTTTCGTCGTAGCCGCGAATTGCTTTTGTGGTCTTTTAGATTCTAAATTGACACATTGCAGAAAAAAAACAGGAAAGAATAACGTTATTAATGCCGTTATTAATAACGTTATTTAAAAATGACGGTACTTCTTTTGATACAGCCCTACCGTTCGTGCCAGGGACTCGCACCAGAGTGGGTTTGATATTCAGGCACAAGCGGACGCTTGCGCCAGTTGTTTAATGAATCTAACGAATTTGACTCTGCTTTGTTTAAGAATCTTCCAGCCTGCTGTTTCTAAATGCTATCTCATGGCATGTAGGGGCTTCGTTTTGCAAAAGGTTCAGGAAAGGGAGACTCTTCGCTTCGCACATAGAATGGACTTTGGATTGATAAGACACCTAGCTGCGCTCTGAGAAAGGATTAGAAATGAGTCATTTCCGAAATGACGACCTTTTGTTCAGCTTATATTTTTTTCCCGGCAATGATACGATCAGCCCGTTGAATTCGAGATTGAGCAGGAGCGAAGCCAGTTGATTGATCGGTATCTGCGATTTCCAGCTTAACTCGTCCACCATTAATCCGTCAGTAAAGGACTGAAGCAGCCCGATAATGTTTTTCTCCTGCTCATTTAAATCACTGAGATCAACCGGTTCCTCCGGTTTTTGGTCGCTCTCGGGCCAGCCCAACAAGTATTCGATATCCTTCGGATTGGTAAGGATGCTGGCTTTATGATTCCGGATCAGCTTGTTGCACCCTTCTGAAAAAGAAGAGTGGAGGTCACCCGGTACGGCAAACACCTCACGATTGTATCCGTTCGCCAGCTCGGCCGTGATCAGCGCTCCGCCACGTTCAGCCGCTTCCACCACAATGGTTGCGTCGGCCATGCCGGCAATGATCCGGTTCCGGGTAGGAAAATGCGGCGCATCCGGTTTTGTTTCTGTAAGATATTCTGTTAAAACCCCTCCTGACTTCATCATTTTAGAAGCTATTTTGCGATGAACATCCGGGTAAATGATGTCGATTCCTGAGGCCATTATCCCAACGGTATCCAGGCCGTTTTTTAAAGCAATCTTGTGCGCATGAACGTCGATACCGTATGCAAGACCACTTACAATCAGAGGATTATGATCTTTGACTCCGTCTATAATTTCTTCCACGATCCGTTTGCCGTAATCGGTGGCATTGCGGGTCCCTACAATGGAGATTACTTTGGGGTTGTTTAAATCTCCGTTACCCTTATAAAAAACGATGGAGGGCGCATCGTTTATTTCTTTAAGTTTTTTCGGATAGGTTTTGTCGGTATAACAAAGTATGACACCTCCGGCTTTCTGCACTTTTTCAAATTCCACTTCTGCTTTCCGGATATACGCATCCGTATTTTTAAGTGAATCAGCAATTTTTTCACCGATGCCGGGTATTTTCCTGAGTTTTCTCTTGGGCGTATTGAAAACGGCTTCGGCTGAACCGCTGTAACTGATGAGTTGTTTGATTATTATGTCACCTATTCCGGGGATGAAACTAAGGGCAAGCTGATATACTTTCTCGTTCAACTCAGGGCAATTCGTTTTTCATTTGCATAAGAAAAGATTTGACCCGGGTCAATGAATCAATCATTTCGATTTTATCTTTCATGGCCTCCTTTTCATTTTTCAGCATTTCATTTGCGCCGCTTAGGGTAAACCCGCGTTCTTTTACCAGGTGAAAGATAAGTTTCACATTATCAACATCTTCTTTGGTAAACTGGCGGTTTCCTTTTCTGTTTTTCTTTGGTTTAAGGATACTGAACTCAGTTTCCCAAAACCGGATAAGCGATGTGGCTACTCCGAACAGGGCGGCTACTTCGCCAATCGAGTAGTATCTTTTCTCAATAACTTTTTCTTTGTAAGGCATGTTGCTGAAATTATTTCTGAATATAAGTAATTACACCTGAATCACCAATAAAAATTTTTGCTTCCGGAAAATCTGATTCGGTTAAAGCTTTTATTTTTTTTATTGCCCTGCTTTCAGGGTCAATAACAGGTATTCCCGGACCGGTTTGTATGGCCGGAATTATTTTACCCATCAGAAATTTTCCGGTATGATCAGTATAAACCTGTATGATAGGAGCGTATGCATTTTCACCCTGCAAATTGAATCGCCTGTAGGTGCAGAAATTTCCCATGCTGTAAGCAATAAAGCTGCCTTTATACACTTCCACCGCCCGGACAACATGTGGTCCGTGCCCGAAAATAATATCCGCTCCGGTATCAATAAGCGCGTGCGCGAAGGCATATACATTCCCTCTGTTTTCACCATAAAATGTTTCGGTTTCACGCGTAATATGCTGATGGTCCTTGCCCTCGGCCCCGCCATGAAATGACACAATTACGATATCTGCGAGCGAGTCAAGATATAAAATAATTTTTCGGGCTGAATCCAGGTCGTGCAGGTTTGCTGTGCCCTTATTTGGGGCAAAGGCCGCAAAACCATAAATAAGTCCTTCTTTTTCAAAAATGGTGTAGGGTTTTGTATCAAATCCGGCATAGTGTATCTTCAGGCTGTCAAGAATACGGGAGGTACTGCTCCGGCCTTCCGGTCCGAAATCTCCTGAATGATTGTTGGCTACACTCAACACATCAAAGCCGGCATGGAGAAGGTTGCCTGCCATGTATGACGGCATGCGGAATAGATAACAATTATCCGGATTACGGCAATTTTTTGGTGTGCCACCCTCATCGAGTAGTACGCCTTCCAGGTTTCCGAATGTCAGGTTTGAACTTCTGAGAATATCCGCTACGTTTGACAACAGGTATTTTCCGGAATCTTCCGGAAGATATCCCGGGTCCGGATAATTCGTACCCAGCATGATATCGCCCACGCCGGTAATGCTTATAGTATCCGGGAAGACACGGAAGACATTGATTTCAACTGAGTCCTGTTTGGTAATTTCCCGGGTTATACGTGTAGTGTCAGGAGATTGTACACGTGTAGTGTCTGCTGTATCTCGCTGCGTTGTGGCTGTTTTTCTTACTTTGCATGAACTAACCAGGTATCCTGCCAGCAAAACAACGAATATGTAAGTGAATGTTCGCATATATTCTGAAGCAGGCAAAAATAAAAAACAAGGTGTACGAACACAGCTAATGCAAGATTATTTAATGATTATTTTTTATTTGTAACGCCTGGCAATAATAATCACACTTTAGATATCCAATCGTCATTCTGAATTTAGTGATCGGATAAATTTTCTATAAAATGATAATTTCTTTTTTGGAGCCGCGAATGCGCGAATGAACTAAAAATGATTTAATA
>QIDJ01000239.1 GCA_003228395.1 Flammeovirgaceae bacterium | reverse complement strand
CAATCCTGCACAAGCTTCCAATTATTTACCTCGTGCAGGACAACGACTGGAGCATTTCTGTATCGAGTCGCGAAATGCGTGTAGTAGATGCGTATGAATACACGGCTGGTTTTAAAGGGTTGAAACGAATGCGGGTTGACGGATCGGATTTTGAAGACAGCTACCTGGGAATAAAAAAAGCAATGGCCTATGCACGGTCTGAAAGGGCTCCGGTGCTAATCCACGCCAAATGCCCTTTGTTAGGCCATCATACTTCCGGAGTACGTAAGGAATGGTACAGGGGAGAAAAAGACCTTAAAAAGCATGCAAAGAATGATCCGGTTTTAAAACTTGAGCGCCTGTTGTTAGAAGCGGGGTTTACAAAAAAAGACTTCACAAAAATTCAAAAAGAAGTTTCAGCATATGTGGAGAAAGAATACCTGACAGCGCTTCATTCAGAAGATCCTGATATCAGTGATTTTAATTCGCATGAATTTGCGCCCACCCCGGTAACTGAAGAAAAGGGTAACCGGACGCCCGCAGGAGGCGAAAAAGTTGTGATGGTTGATGCCGCCTTGCATGCGGTGGACGAAATATTAAAGAATAACCCTGAAAGTCTGTTTTATGGACAGGATGTTGGCAAAAGACTCGGTGGAGTTTTCCGTGAGGCTGCAACACTGGCGGCTAAACATGGGGAAGAAAGGGTTTTTAACACCCCGATTCAGGAAGCTTATATAATTGGCTCTACTGCCGGGATGTCGGCAGTAGGAGCAAAGCCGATTGTGGAAATCCAGTTTGCAGACTACATCTGGCCGGGTATAAACCAACTGGTAGAAGAACTTTCAAAAAGCTGCTACCTGACAAAAGGGAAATTTCCTATACAGTCCCTTATTCGGATACCTATTGGCGCTTATGGAGGCGGAGGTCCCTATCACAGTGGAAGTATTGAATCTGCAGTGCTGTCGATTCGCGGAATTAAAGTGATTTACCCTTCGAATGCTGCTGATATGAAGGGCTTGATGAAAGCCGCCTTTCGTGACCCGAATCCTGTGATTTGTTTTGAACACAAAGGCTTGTACTGGTCGAAAGTGCCCGGTACTGATGGCGCCAAAACGATCGAACCAGATGAAGATTACATTATTCCACTGGGGAAGGCCAATATTTTTCAGCATGCCGAACAAAAGTGGATGGAAGAGGGGCAATCGGTTGTTGTGATCACCTATGGTATGGGTGTATGGTGGGCCAAAGCTGCCAGTGAAAAACTGAATGGCAAAATTGAGATACTTGATCTGCGCACACTTAATCCCATTGACTGGCAAGCCGTTACTGCCAGTGTGAGAAAACATAACCGTGTACTATTACTTACCGAAGAGCAACTGTTAAATTCGTTTACCGAGTCTGTTGCGGGGCGTATTGCCGGTGAACTTTTTGAATACCTCGACGCACCAGTTAAAACGCTGGGCGCTGTAAGCTTACCGGCCATTCCGTTAAATGTTGATCTTGAGAAACAGATGCTTCCAAATGCAGAAAAAACCTTGCATGCGCTTGAAACGATTCTGAACTACTGATGTGGAAAAGGTGTGCTGCTAATTAAGTTTGGATTGAGTACAAGTTACTTTATTATCCCGCAAATGGTCAAAACGGATACCCGATTGCAAAATTTATAAGCGGAAATTCATTTCGTTGCGCGGCATTAACCGGGTCGTCAAAAAATCCATCACTAAGTATAAACCGGTTACCCATTTGCCTTGCCGGATCGTATATTTTGAATGCGGCGTCCAACCGGAACAGGAAAAAGGTAAAATCAAACCGGATGCCGGCCCCGGCGCCAACAGCAATTTCTGAATAAAAATCCTCCAGGCCTCCTCCAAGGGCTTTACGAGTATCTGAGTCCCGTATCACCCAGATATTTCCTGCATCTACAAACAGCGCTCCTTCCAGAATTTTTGATATATCCTGCCGTATTTCAACGCCCGCCTCGAACAGTATTTCGCCAGGTTGTTCGATATTATAACTCACATTTCCATCCCGGTCAGCCGGCGTGTATGAACCCGGCCCTAATCGCCGTGGTCGCCATGCGCGAATGCTTGTAGCTCCTCCGGAAAAAAAGTATTTTTCATATGGTAATACCCGCTCCTTGGAATAGGCATACGTACCTCCCAGAGTTAAACGATATGCAATTACGGTTGATGAGGAAAGGGTTGTGCGTTTGCGAAAATCGATGTCGGCACGCAAGTATTTATAATGCTCCAGGTTGCGGTTGGTAAGAAAATCCGTTCCAAACAAATTGAGCAACGTACCGCCACTTTCAAGACTAAATCGTAAGAACGACCCTGTGTTGTTCTTGACTCCGTATTCGCCGAAATTATATGCTGCCGCAAAACTTGTGCTGCTGACAAAAGAAGGGAGAAAAGAGTTTATCAGGTTGTTCCCCTCCTGCTGCAATTCTTCCAGCCTGGCAAGAAACGTGCTGTCTTTGAAATCCGTATTGATAAATTTCACATCAGCCAGATAGAATGTGTAATTACGTTTTTGGTCTTTTGACCAGGAATAATCAATAGAAGTCACCAGGCCTTTTCGGTTATATTCCGGCCGGTCGTTCAGATTAAAACCACCTGATATCCTTGTTTTTGGATTGAATCGACCAAATTTATTGTTAATTACCTGGCCGCCTGGCATAAGAAATTGCGGAAACGTAAGCGAGACATTAAATCCTGCTTCGGTTGTAGCAAGTACTTTAGTGAAATCTGTTGCAGAGGGAACACCCTCTATGCCCCCGCGGATATTGAACTGAAGGTTTTCCAGGCCATGAAATACATTACGAACCACGTATCCTAAATCCAGAAAAGGACCAGGATAGCCGTAAGTGAGTGTAAAACCCAGTTCGCTTGTAAACTGTTGTCGCTTTCTTGGACTGGAAAATATATTGGCCACAAACCTGCCACCGGTAGTGTCATAATTTACATTTACAAACCGGAAAACATTCATATTGGTTAATTGACGTTGCGTTTCGAATGTATTGGATTTGCTGTAAAGATTACCCGGACGTAAAAAAATTCTTCTGTCCAGCACCCGCAATGAATATATATCTTTGTAGTATTTATAAGTGATACCATTATAATTGAAATGATCACGCTTCTCACTGATATTCTTCACATTTGCGTCAGTTGTAAATATGATTGAATCTATTTTAAATATCCGGTGTTCCTTTCCTTCACCCGGATCACTGATCACCGTCCGGATGGCAATTTTATGATTTCCTATTGTTGTATCTATATCAAAATTAATGTAACGTTTGTTGAAGTCGAAATATCCATTGTCTTTGAGTAACGTTTCAATTCGGGAGTTTTCGTCTGACAATATATTCTGGTCATACCTGTCACCTTTTTTTAGTAAGCTCTGATCCTCAAAGGCATTTATAAGTGCATTGAGGGTGGGATTTTCTGCTTTCAGAACCAGTGAATCAATAATATAGGGTGCGTCTTCGTGTATAACATAAGATACCCGGGCCTTTTGGTTATTATACGCTATATCATAGCTGGTTGCTGATCTGAAGTATCCTTTTGAAATAAGGTATAAATGTATCTGGCTTGTTGTCTTTGATATTTTTTGGGTATCAAGCAATGCAATAGGCTCCCCCCACCGCATTAGCAGGTTCCCTTCACGAATGGTTTTTTCTACCTTTCTTATTTTTTTATCGCGTTTTCTTTCAACACGGCTTTCTTTTTTTGCGTTGCCCTCAACTTTCCTGTATTTTTCATTGTATTTAAGGTTTATCTTTTCAATTTTCTGTCTGTACTTTTCCGGATTGTACGATTTCTTACCCGTTTCGTGTAACCATAAATACATTGCCCAAATTCCAATGATGTGCCGGTTGGGTTTTTGCTGGTAAAATTCAGCTAATTCATCTCTCGTTACATGATCATTTCCTTTAATTTTTTGCTTATAGAGTAGTTTTTCATCATCTTTCAAATATTTAGTTCCGTAGCACCCTGACAGCATAAGTGCAACAGAAATTAAAAATAAAAAGGTATTGTATCTGAATATGATGTTGACTAAAGCCCGCACAAGTTTAATAAAGTCCTTAAAGCTCAAAAAAATACGAATACAAGAAGAATTGTTTGTTATTGAAGGGGCTAAAAATGTAATAGAATTACTTAAATCTAATTTTTTATTACACTCGTTATATGCCACCACCACATTTCTTGATGCGAATCGCAAATTGGTTAAAAGTTTAAATGCCGAAATCTTCACCGCAACAGACACACAATTGGCTGCTGCGGGAAACTTCCGCACGAACAACTCGGTAATTGCACTGGCCAAAATTAAAGAAAACAAACCATTATCCGCAGGGGCCGGTGAATTTGCCCTGATACTGGATGATATACGTGACCCGGGAAATTTAGGAACTATAATCAGGGTATGTGACTGGTACGGGATAAGCAAAATGATTGCCTCAACGAGTTGTGTAGATTTGTATAATCCTAAAGTGATAGCCGCCACAATGGGATCATTTACACGGGTCAATTTATTTTATACCAACCTGAAGGCATTCATGGAGAATAAAAACGGGCCATATTACGGGGCTTTTCTTGACGGAGATAACATTCATACAATAAAATTTAAATCGCGGGGGTATATCGTTATAGGAAATGAATCAACAGGTATCAGCAGAGAGATTTCGGCTCTGACTGATTATCGTATCACGATTCCGGGTACCGGGCATATGGAATCATTAAATGCGGGCATTGCTACGGCTGTTGTACTGGACAACCTGTACAGGACCAAAAGAGATAAGCGACATTGCCCACCTTCACGCCTTTAGAGTGGGCACGGCCCGCCTACACTTTGTTGCAGCGGACGATACAAGTAATACCGGATCATTTAAATGGAGTAACCTGCTATCAGTCTGATTTATCTTTTAACGCTTGCTCTTTTTCAAACGCTATCCGGGCATCAATAAATTCTTCAACCTGGGTGGCATCCAGTTTTTTGGCAATAATTTTCTTATCTTTATCAAGAATGTAGAGGGTAGGTGTACTTCTTACGTCATAATAATACCTGAAATCAGACCGGCCGAATGAATCCATCAGATTTATCCAGTCAAATTCGTTTTCTGTGATATATTCCTTCCATCGATCTGTATTGGTTGTAATATTGATGGCCAGCACCTCTATATTTTTATTACGCAGATTCCCATGTGTTTTCTTTTTGCAGTGTCCGCAATCAGGGTCATAGAAGTAAAGGATGGTATAATCTGCATGGACGTCGTAAAGCGATACTGTGGTAAGCAACGTGTCGTTCAGAATGAGTGGCGGGGCCTGGTTGCCGATAAAGTTCGGTTTCAAGGTGGTAATCCGGTCCGAAAGTTTTTGCAGCATTTCTGCGTCCACCCAATCTGCAGTACCGGTAAGATAAAAGTGTTCTACCAGATGCACAAAAACCTTATCCATCCCCATAATCGATGAGGTTTCGTATTTGTTGGTCAGTGTTACAAGCATATAGCGATACACCTCATCGTTTTCTGCGGCAGCATTCAGCAGAAAATCTATTTCCTGTATAACCGAATCAGGATTTTGAATAATAACCTTATCCAGAAACTCTGCTATTTTTTGATGAAATATCGGCGAGCGGAGCAAACCCGCATCCGCAAGGTCAACGCCATCAAAAAAATGATTTTTATAGTATTGATATCGTTTGATGGAGTGTTCGGTATCGTTACCATTCAATGAGTCAGGTATTTCCGGTTTTTGCATGGCAGCTACCATACGGGCCACAAAAGTGTCCGGATGACGTGTTATCAGTTCATTCTGGTATTCTTTTACACTTGTATCGATGGCTTTCAGTTTTTTACGTATCTGATCTAGTGCAAGGCTATCCTCTTTTAATGAATCGGCACGGGCGGCAAGTTTACCATACGCTTTACGCTTTCCTGTCACGTATAACTGCATTTCTTTAAAAATCCGGTTTTCTTCCGATTTAATGACCTGCATGTTTGCCACGTAGTCTTCACCTTTTGTCTGAAGAATAATTTCCGGTTCGTTAACGATAAATTCAAAATATACAGTTGGCGTATAAAAAAAGTAAAGACCTGATTTGTAGGGTGTTTCTGAAGTAAATAGTACGGTGTGATTTTTGTCTGCCGGAACGGTGTCCTGCACAAACCGCTTGTCTGCAAAATGATATCCAAGGTACGCTACCGAATCTGAAAAATCTTCAACTGTTATTTTGATTGTATATTTCTGCCCAAAAACAACATGTGAAAATGCTGCGAATATCAGCATATATAAAAACAGTCTTTTCATTTAATAATCACTTTATCTTGTCAGAAAAATCCTTTACTTGTGTCCGCAGCCTCGCTGGCCATTTGCCCGGCTACTTCTTTTCCCAAATAACCGTCAATTATGTAATGGCCTGCATAAAGCAATGGAGTAAGCACAATTGCAACAGTA
>QIDJ01000057.1 GCA_003228395.1 Flammeovirgaceae bacterium | reverse complement strand
GTTTTTTCACCTAATCCAAGCAACCGGATCGCCTCAAGCATCCGGAGTGTACCCAGCCCATCCGCATCAGCCGTATATTCCGGCATTTCGAAACTTACCTGCACATGCGACATGGCCCCAAGGTTGTAAATCTCATCCGGCTGAACCTCCTGGATGATTCGTGTCATATTTGAGGTGTCTGTTAAATCCCCATAATGAAGCTGAAACTCATAGTTTTTTTCATGAGGATCCTGGTAAAGATGATCCACCCGCTCTGTATTAAACAGTGATGACCGGCGCTTTATTCCGTGAACCTGATACCCTTTTTCCAGCAGTAGTTCTGCGAGGTATGCTCCATCCTGCCCGGTAATTCCTGTAATTAATGCTTTTTTCATAATTTCATTTTAGGTAGAAACCATTCCCTCGACTCCAGGTAATTATTCGTCATTTCTATCGAACTAATTAACCCGGGTACGAGTTGCTTAGCCTGCCTGAATAGTTTATAAATGTTTTCTTCTTCGTATTCGTGCGTAATCCTGTTTCTTAAATCCCTGATCGCCGCGATTTCATCCGCTTTTGTAATGAGGTTTAGCTTCTCTGCCAGATTTGCCTCGTCAATAAAGGTATCCGGAAACTCCCTGTTAATAATAAAATCAGCTTGTTCCTGCCTTAAACGCATTTTTTAATTTGATTCAGACAAAAATAATAAAAACAGACATGCTTCCGCCTCCTGACTCCCATTTACGGGGTCCACGGTTCCCTGAATTAATCTTCAAATATAATCCGTGTATTAATACTTTATGCTGTATTTGGGTGACCAATTGCAATGCAAATAGCGGAACCACATTCCCAATATGTACTCATAGAACGGGTGTATTTTTTTACACATAAAAAAATTACCTGATACGGGTTATTTTTCCATGCGGTTACTTTACCGGTATTTTCATTCTGTTTATTTTTTGAAGCATTTTTGTTTTTACTTTCAGAACATGCATACAACCAGAAAATGACCGGAATGATCAGAGATAGTTTTTTCATGATGAATAGCTTTTTATTTACGAAGTGTGATCAGCCACAATAACCCATTCCCCCTTAATTTTTTTCCACAACAGCGTAAAGTTTCCTTCGGCGTCGCCAATATCCGGGTCACGTTTCAGATAGTATCTGCCAACCACAAAATATGCATCATCCGACAGTTTATTGATATGCCGGATTTCAAATTTCAATATACCCATGGCCGACTCATCCGGATAACTCTTTTTGTACCGCTCCAGCGTATTTGCGTACCCATAGATTACCCGATCTTTGCTGACAAACATCAACGAATCAGACCGCCAGTATCCATTCATAAAACAATCCAGGTCACCCGAATTCCAGCAATCTGTCTGAAATGCCAGTTGGTTCATGATGTCCTCTTCAGCATTTTTATTACGCGCACAGGCAATCAGGCCTATAATCAAGGCTAGCAATACTGTGTGTTTCAATAAATAATTCTTCGTCATGTCATTCTTTTCCCGAAATATATTCATTTTTAACTAACAATTAAAAATGAACTTTCTTGCACATGCATATTTATCGGGATCTGACCCGGAAATCCTTGTAGGTAATTTTATCGGCGATTTTGTCAAAGGCAAACAGATTGACAAATTCGCAGAAAAAATACAACATGGCATCCGCCTGCACCGTGAAATTGACTTTTTTACAGATACCCATAAAATTCACTTAAAAAGTCAATACAAATTAAAAGCAACGTACAGACACTATTCGGGTGTGATTGTTGACATGTTTTATGACCATTTTCTCGCTGCCGACTGGTCAAAATACAGTACAAAGGATTTGCTCACCTTTACATATGAAGTTTATAACACATTAAAAAATCATCATCACATATTGCCAGCCAGGGTGAAAGAAATGCTGACCTACATGGTATCTTCAAATTGGCTTTACCACTACTCGAAAGTTGAAGGAATACACCGGGCGCTGTCCGGAATGTCGCACCGGACAAAATTTAAATCAGGAATGGAAAACGCCTCTGAAGACCTTAAAAAAAATTATAGCGAATTTCAATTGGAATTTAAACAATTTTTTCCTGAGCTGATTAGTTTTACTCAAACATTTGATTTTATAAAACAAACTCACTAAATATGAAAAACATGACTAAACTACTCATGCTGGCGTTGCCGGTTTTACTACCGTTTACCAGTTATGCACAGGAGATTGAATTATTCAACGGCGCTGACCTTACCGGATGGAAAATTCACGGTACAGAAAAGTGGTATGTAGAAAATGGCGAGCTGGTTTGCGAAAGCGGCCCGGATGAAGCGTACGGATATCTGGCTACGGATGAACATTTTGAAAATTTTGAACTGAGTGTGGAATTCAAACAGGAGGCCGATGGTAACAGCGGCGTTTTTTTCCGGTCAACGCTCGAAGGCACTAAAATAACAGGATGGCAGGCAGAAGTAGCGCCTCCCGGACATAATACAGGTGGAATTTACGAATCCTACGGCCGGGGATGGCTTATTAAACCCCCTGTCGAAAAAGACAGTGTGCTAAAAGAAGGTGGATGGAATACGCTCAAAATCCGGGCGGTGGGCAGCCATGTTCAAACCTGGCTGAACGACGTACAAATGATATCCCTCGACGACGAAAAACTTGCAGGTGTATCCGGATCAATTGCGTTGCAAATTCACAGCGGAGGAGGTATAAAAGTAAGATGGCGAAACATTACTATTGCCAGGTTGTAAAACACCGTTATAATCAAATGTAAATGATCGTTTCAAAGCCAAAGCGTAATGCATTGTTTGCCATCGGCCTGTTTGTACTGATCAGTTTTTCCCTGGGCTTCATCAATCTGAATATCATTATTCAGGGTGGGGCCAGGTGGTATAGTTTCCTGATTGTATTTACGATTCTACCACTTGCGATAATCATTTTAATCCGGCAACTTGCCGGTTATAAAATTATCACCATTAATAAGGATACAATTAAAGTGGCCCACCCGTTTATATTACAAGGGCATGGCTTTAAGGTAAAGGAAATAACCGGTTGGGAAGAAACCATTATTAAAACAAAAAACGGACTTTACAAGGAATTGTCCATTCGAACCGATACTGCTAACCTGCTAAAGCTGACCTTGCAGGAAAATTCGAATTATGAAAAAGTGAAAGAATTTCTTCAGAAAAAAGCAGCCGGGAAGAAAATAAAATAAGCCGCAGCTACAATCAGAGGCTTCTGTGCAGACTGTAATTACCCTCGCGCGCCAGTGGATGAGTATTTAGTATTGCAGATAATTCGCATGAGAGTCTTTCCGCCTTCGTTGCGCTACGGTGGGCACGCCCGGCTTCGTTGCGTTACAGGCGGGCGGAATTCCTTTCGTTTACAAACTATTCAGAAAATCAATCAAACTTTTCAATGTATGAAACGGTTTTTCAGCTTCAACCGATGAGACCATCCACACCGGCATCGCATCATTTCCCTCCGTATGAATCATTACATCAGCGTTTTCCGCAGCATCCACCACTTCAAAACCATTTCGCTGCAGGGCGTTTTTGGTCCACAGGTAGGTGTAACCTTCCGCCTTAACTGCCACTTTTACACCCTTTTCAGGAATAAATTCTGCCTTACCCGTTTTCAGATTGTAGCCCTTCATCTGAAATGTCTCATCCAATTGGCCATTCAAAACAAGATCTTCAGGCATACCTTTGGCCATTTTCCCGCCCGGAAGTAATAAAATAAGCTTATCCGCAAGCTGCAATGCAAGATCGAGTTCGTGTGTGGCTATCAATATTGATTTTCCATGCTGATGTGCCAGGTTACGCAGCAGCCTCATAATCTCCACACGGTTATTAAGGTCAAGATGTGCGGTTGGTTCATCCAGTATCATTACATTCCCATCCTGTGCCAGCGCCCTTGCAATCATCGCTTTCTGCAATTGTCCGTCGCTAAGCTGATAAAGCTTCTGATACCGGATCGAATCTAATGCCGTAACTTCAATCGCTTTACTTATAGCCTGATTATCCGCCTGATCCAGTTTCATTATCCAGTTTGTAAACGGATATCGCCCCAGGGCAATAAGTTCATACACATTCAAATTACCGGCATTTACGCGATCCGTTAACACCACACTTATTTGCCGGGCACGATTGTATCTTGACTGTTTATGTACAGGTAAACCATGCAGCAACACCGATCCCTCTAGTGGCGTTTGCAAACCGGCAAGTGTACGTATGAGCGTTGATTTCCCTATTCCGTTTGGCCCCATCAGGCATGCAAGTTCTCCTTCCCGAAGATTCAGATTCACATCCCGGAGAATTACAATGGGCTGATCTTTCCTGCCGGCGACATATCCCACCGAAAGCTTTTCAGAAACAAGAATATCCTTCATTTCGGTCATGAAAATGCGTTTTTAATAGCTTTTTTTCGCATAATTATCCAAATTACAACCGGCGCTCCTACCAGGGAAGTGACAATATTTATAGGCAACACTTCTTCGCTCCCGGGAATCTGTGATAGGATATCACAAATCAGCATGAGGATTACACCTACTCCGGCCACGGCAGGAATCAATTTTTTATGGTCGCTGGTATTGATTACAAGCCGGGTTATATGCGGTACTGCAAGGCCAATAAATGCAATGGGGCCGCAAAATGCCGTAACCGCTCCTGCCAGCATACTTGTACTTATAATGATCAGTACCCGCGACCTTTTAATGTTAATTCCGAGACTTTGTGCATAGTTTTCTCCCAATAACAGGGCGTTGAGCGGTTTAAACATTATAAAAGCAATGCTTATACCTGTAAGTACCACCGGAATAAATACCTGGTGCGTACTCCAGGTCAGTCCACCCAGGCTTCCCAGCGTCCAGATAAGAAATATCTGAATTTGTTGTGCATTGCTGAAAAATTGCAATGCACCGACAGCAGCGCCGGTGATACTGGCCACCATAATTCCGATTATGAGTAAGCTCATGCTCTCCCTTACTCTGAATGACAACGCCAGCACAATCATAAATACAACTATGGCCCCAATGCAGGCCGCAAGCACCACCATCCAGCTATTTAACCCGGCGCCAACCAGCATGCCTCCAAAGCTGAAACTTGCCAGAACAAGTAAAGCTACACCCAGGCTGGCGCCGGAACTGATGCCCAGTACAAACGGGCCTGCCAGCGGATTTTTAAAAAGCGTTTGCATCTGAAGCCCGCTTATACCCAACGCGGCGCCCACCATTACGGCGGCAACT
>QIDJ01000317.1 GCA_003228395.1 Flammeovirgaceae bacterium | reverse complement strand
GGACGATTACGATGTTGCCCTGTTTTTCTATGCCGGGCACGGCATGCAGATAGATGGGCAAAACTACCTGATACCCGTGGATGCCCGGCTCGAAGATAAGCTGAGTATAGAGTTTGAGGCCTTTAAAGTCAGCTCGGTCAACAGGTACTTTTCCTACAATGATGATAAGTTGAATATTATGATACTGGATGCCTGCCGCAATAATCCCTACCGTGCCTGGATGCGCGGCGGCGGACAGGGTTTTAGTGCGATTGATGACCAGGGAGCAGGCACTATTATTGCTTTCGCCACTCGTGAAGGGGAAACCGCCAGTGACGGGACAGGAGGCAATGGTCTTTTTACCCAACACCTGGTAGAGCAAATGAAGATCCCTCAAAACATTACTGAAGTGTTCCAAAACACAAGGGTGAGTGTACTGAAGGCGAGCAATAAGAAACAGGTACCTCAGGAGTGGAACATGCTTACGGGTAACTTCTATTTTACCAATACAGCATCAGGTCAAAGAACTAAAGAATATGCTGGAAATAATAACAATCCTGTGTTCGTTACCCCAGTGGCAAGTGTATTTACAGATAGCCGGAATAGTAAATCCTACAAATGGGTTCAAATAGGCAACCAGGTATGGATGGCCGAAAACCTGAATTATAGCATGCCAGGCTCCTATGTCAATGAAAAAGGTGACCAGTTCTACAACTGGGAAGCGGCCATGAAAGCCTGCCCGGCAGGCTGGCACCTGCCCTCTGATCAAGAGTGGGATATTTTGGTAATTCGTTTTGGCGGTGAGACTAAGGCGGGAGCGGCGCTAAAAAGCGCCAGTGGTTGGAAAGATGGCGGTAACGGCACCAATAGCAGTGGTTTTTCAGGGCTTCCGGGCGGTTTTCGTGGCCACTACGATGGAGCATTCGGTAGCATTGGCAGCCACGGTCACTGGTGGTCGGCTACGGAGAGCAATGCAGCAAGCGCATGGAGCCGCAGCCTGAGCTACGGCCTTGCAGATGTATACCGTTACAGCAACTTTAAGAGGAACGGTTTTAGTGTCCGGTGCCTGAGGGATTAGTTTATTTGACTACTTGTTCACCGTAGCTTTAGCAGAGGTGAATTTGATAATTTGATTTATTTGTATATCACGCGAAGCGGGATCGAATTTTTTTAAAGATGGATTTACATCAGGAGTTGCCGGTTTACCCTGTGAAATTTGGCGAAGCCAACCGCAAAGCGGATTTCACAGGGTGAATAAGGCTACATATGATCTTCTTTTAGCTATATTCAGGTTTACCCCGTTGAATATAGCTTTGCTATTCTATTCCACGGGGTGAACAAAAAACTTTAGCAAAGAGTATAAATATACCGTAAGCCAAACCATTTAAAAGGAAACGATAGAATTTATTATAAGCATATATAAGGCCAATGCCACAAGAGAGGGGTTGCTGGAATAGAAAAAGACCGGGAGCATATAGAAGTCATCGCATGGCGAAACGAGGCGCTAATGAAACGGCTGGCTAAAAATAGCGGGCGTCTATTCAAACTTTTTCTACCGGTAATACCGGCCCGGCACGTGGCTGTTTGAAGGTCCATTTCATCATCTGTACAGTGTATCGGGCATTCGGAAAATATTCAAACGGGCCAAAATTGCTGCAGGAGTTCAGAAAGCAGCGACCGTACATACGCTTGGCCATAATTTGTCCGGAACAACGGAGATATACACCCACCCGCATGCCCAGACTGTTTTCATAAGATTAAAGCAAGAGTTTTCCACAATTTATTACGTTATACAGTGCCATAATTACCATTTTGGTAACTTTTCCGTATCTTTGTCGTTATTAAACAAAACGGATGAGAGTAATATCCAAAAAAATTCTCAGGGAATTCTGGGAAAAGTATAATGACGCTGAGGAACAACTTAAAACATGGTATAAAGAGGCGTCAAAAGCTAATTGGGTAACTCCGAACGACATTAAGAATGAATATGCTAAAGCCAGCATTTTAAAGAACAACAGAGTTGTTTTCAATATTTGTGGTAATAGCTATAGACTGATTGTTAAAGTAAACTATAAACGTGGGTGGGTATTTATAAGATTTATTGGTACTCATGCTGATTATGATAATATTGATGCTGAAAATATTTGATTATGAAACCAGGAATTATAAAAACAGAAGAAGAATACGCAAAAGCCTTAGAAAGATTGGATGAAACCTTTGATGCGCATGCGGGCTCAACCAAAGGTGATGAAGCAGAACTCCTCGTACTTTTAATTGAAAATTACGAAAACGAGCATTATCCAATTGACGCACCTGACCCAATTGAAGCTATTAAATTTAGAATGGAACAAATGGGTATGAATAAGAAAGACTTAGCAGAGGTAATAGGTTATAAAAGTAGGGTAACAGAAATTTTTAATAGAAAGAGAAAGCTAACGTTGAAAATGATCCGAAACCTTCATAAAAAATTAAAAATACCTTACGAATCTCTTATGACAGATTATTGAGGAAAATATCGGGAATAAATTTGCTAACAAAATGTGAAAATGCATGTGGCAACGTATCATCTTCCGTTTTCAATGAATATTCGATATTTAGCGCTGATTACAATTTTGGCATACGCATTTTACAAAGGTCATTAGCAACAATAAAACGAAAAATATAATCGGTTGTCAAATACCAGAATAGTACTTTAAAATTCCTGAAATTTCAATGAATTTTTTGATTACCTGGTAGTCGGTCGATTATTTATTACTGAAAGAGTACGGTTATTTCTTTGCCAGACTCAATTCAAGCGCCGCCAGACTCAATTCAAGCGCTGACAGGCTCAATTCAAGCGCTGACAATTGTAATTATGGCAGATCAAGACTCAATTCAACGACAACAAGCTGTAATTCTGTCATATTCAGACATAATTCAACTTTATCTGCCGAAGTTTTAACGTAGGCAGAAACAAACAGAATTTAAAAATAGCCCGCCGCAACAGCCATATACATTTGCAATTTCGCTCATAAACTCCGGCAAAATTATCGTTGGCCGGCTGATCTGATGCAATATCATGAAATAGTACCCCTAAAAAAATTCCTGCAATTCTGAGTTTAAGATGAGCCGGAAATCCATTTTCTGGCATTCACGAAGGCTTCGATCCAGGGGGTTATCTCATCTTGCTCCCTGTTGTTTTCGTACCAGGGCCACTGCCAGGGAAAAATCGACCTCTCCAGATGTGGCATCATGGCTACGTGCCTGCCGTTTTTCGATATAAGAATGGCGGCTGCGTAGTCAGAGCCATTCGGGTTGCCCGGGTAATCAGCATACGCATACCGGCCTGCAATACAATAGCTGTTTTCGCCATCCGGTAAACTAAACCTTCCTTCTCCGTGTGCTACCCATGCTCCCAGCCGGCTACCTGCCAGCGAATGTAGCATTACTGAATTATTTTCATGTATAGTCACATTTATAAACCCCGATTCGAACTTTCCGGATGAATTGTCAAGCATTTCCGGATGCACGGTCAGATCAGGATACAATAACTCAAGCTCCATCATGAGCTGACATCCGTTACATACGCCAAGGCTCAGTGTATCGGTTCTGGCATAGAAATTATCCAATGCCCTTTTTGCTTTTTCGTTAAAAAGAAAAGCGCCTGCCCAGCCTTTTGCAGAACCTAACACGTCGGAATTTGAAAACCCGCCAACAAATACAATAAGGTTCACATCGCTCAGATCTTCACGCCCCGATATCAGGTCAGTCATATGCACATCTTTCACATCAAATCCTGCCAGATGCATGGAATAGGCCATTTCCCGGTCACCATTCACTCCTTTTTCACGAATGATGGCCGCACGAATTCCTGTTTTCAAACTCCGGGAAGGACTTATGCCGTAACGTTCCATTTTTCCTTCAAAAGCCTGAGGAAAGACATATTGCAAAGGTTGAATTTTGTAATTTTTAAACCTTGCACCAGCATGCGCTGCCCCACTCTGTTGCTTATCAAACAAATAAGACGTTTCGTACCAGACATCGCGAAGTTCATCGATATCAAATTTAATGGTACGGTTATTCTTCCTGATAGTAAGTGTTCTTTCAGGGGCAACAGTCCCTAATTTTATAACCCTGATACCACTATCAGCAAGTGGTAGCACATCATTTTCTGAGGATAATTGAATGATTATCCCGGGATTTTCGCTAAAGAGTATTTTAATAATGTCATTTTCCTCAATTCCATCCAGGTTGATGTCCAGACCTGTCTGATTTATGGCAAATGTCATTTCCAGCAGGGTTGTTACTATTCCGCCTGCGGAAATGTCGTGCCCGGATAAAATACGCCCTCTTTTTATTAGTTCCTGCACTGCATTAAATGCCCGTACAAAATACACGGTGTCTTTCACCGTAGGAACTGTGTTTCCGATGCAGCCAATGGTTTGGGCAAAGCTACTTCCACCTAACTTATGCTGGTCAGATGAAAAATCAATATAATATAGCACCGTGCCTTCTTTGTCAGTCAAGGTCGGTGTAACGACCTTTCTAACGTCGGTTACCTCACCTATTGCCGATACGATAACCGTACCCGGCGAATAGACCACGTTTCCATCGGGATACTTTTGTGTCATGGAGAGGGAGTCCTTACCGGTAGGTATGTTAATTCCCAGATCAACAGCAAAATCACTGATACTTTTCACAGCGGCATACAGGCGGGCATTTTCACCCGTATTTTTAGCCGGCCACATCCAGTTAGCGCTAAGCGAAATTCCCTTCAGTCCATCGTCGATCGGCGCCCAGATTATGTTTGTCAGCGCCTCGGCAACGGATAATCTTGATCCGGCATCCGGATCGATCAAGGCAGCAACCGGCGCATGGCCAATGGCCGTGGCTACTCCCTTTTTACCTGAATAATCCAGCGTCATCACCCCGGTATTATTCAGCGGGAGTTGCAGTGGACCAGTGCATTGCTGCATAGCTACTTTTCCGGTTACAGACCGGTCCACTTTATTAGTCAGCCAGTCTTTGCATGCTACGGCTTCAATGCGAAGCACATCTTTTATATATGTTGAAAGCTGATCCCCGGTGTACGCTATTTCTTTAAATGCTTTCGATTGTGTTTTATCCTTCAGTATTGTTTTTGGAGAGGACCCAAACAAATAGGCAAGGTTCAGGTCAATCGGATTCCTGCCACCTGCTACGAACCTGAAAATCATATCTCCTGTCACTTCTCCAACCACATACATTGGGGCTCTTTCGCGTTCGGCTATCCGTTTCAGCAAAGG
>QIDJ01000291.1 GCA_003228395.1 Flammeovirgaceae bacterium | reverse complement strand
GTGTTGAAATTATAAGAATTTCCCGGATGCCGGCAATCATCAACGTTGAAAGGGGATAATAAATCATAGGTTTATCATAGACAGGCAGAAGCTGCTTACTGACTGACCATGTGATGGGGTGGAGCCTCGATCCCGTACCGCCTGCAAGTATGATCCCTTTCATAATACTAATCTATGGTTTTATCTGGTGATATTAACGGTTTCTATATTGACTGTCATAGTACGTCTTGTATGCTCCTGAGGTCACATGATCCAGCCAGGCTATGTTTTCAAGGTACCAGTCAACTGTAATTTCAAGACCCTGTTCAAATGTAACCGAAGGTTTCCAGCCCAGCTCACTGCTGATCTTTGCCGCATCGATGGCATACCGCTGATCGTGGCCGGGGCGGTCTTTAACAAATTCTATCAGTTTTTCTGATGTTCCGGGTTGCCTGTGAAGTTTATCATCCATAATCCGGCACAACAACCTGACAATGTCAATATTCTTCCATTCATTGAACCCGCCAATATTGTAGGTTTCCCCCTTTTTTCCGCTATGAAAAACGAGATCAATGGCGTCCGCATGGTCTTTTACAAAAAGCCAGTCACGGATATTCTCCCCGGTTCCGTACACCGGTAAAGGCTTATTGTTTCGGATGTTATGGATCATGAGCGGGAGAAGTTTTTCAGGAAACTGATAAGGGCCGTAATTATTTGAACAGTTTGTAATTACAACAGGAAGCGCGTAAGTATTTTCATAAGACCTGACAAAATGATCAGAACCAGCCTTGGAAGCAGAATAAGGTGATTTAGGGTCGTACGAAGTGGATTCGGTAAAATAGCCGGATTCACCGAGTGAACCATATACCTCATCAGTAGAAATATGATAAAAAAGTTTGTTTTCGAAATGATCTTTCCAGGTGGCTAATGCAGCGTTTAAAATATTTACCGTGCCTACTACATTGGTTGTAACAAAACTTAAGGGATCCTGAATAGACCTGTCAACATGGGATTCGGCAGCAAGATGGATGACCGCATCGAACTCATGCTCCTTAAAAAGGGCATTGACAAAGGTCATATTAGTTATGTCGCCCTTAATAAATTGATAATTAGGCATTTTTTCGATATCACGTAAATTCTCCAGGTTGCCGGCATACGTGAGTTTATCCAGGTTTACAATAGAATAATCCGGATATGAGGTAACAAACCGGCGCACTACATGAGATCCGATGAATCCTGCTCCACCTGTTACTAAAATTTTAAAATTTTTATTGCTTTCCACGATTTTTTAACACTTTTTGCCAGCTCCAGGCATCGTTTAATGCCTGCTTTAATGTAAGTTGAGTTTTCCAGTTTAGTTCCTTATTTATTTTATCGGCATTTGCCCATACTTTTTCAACGTCACCCGCCCGGCGCGTACCCACCCGGTAATTCACTTTTTCACCTGTTACCGACTCGAAGGTTTTTATTACATCCAGCACGGTATGGCCATTTCCCGTACCAACATTGAATACCCGATATAACGAATCATTTTTTTTCTTATCCAGATAATCCAGCGCTTTCACATGCGCTTGTGCCAGATCAAGTACATGAATATAATCTCGTACGCAGGTGCCATCGGGGGTATCATAATCATCTCCGAAAATAACCAGTTCTTTACGGATACCCGCTACGGTTTGAGTAAGAAACGGGACAAGATTATTGGGGGTTCCGATCGGCAATTCACCAATTTGTGAGGAAGGATGTGCACCTACAGGATTAAAGTATCGCAGGGAAACGGCTTTTATTTCCCCCGCCGCAGCAACAGTATCTTCGATGACCTCTTCACAGATTTGTTTGGTGTTACCATATGGCGATTCGGCTTTTTTTACAGGCGATGATTCCGTAACAGGTAATTCGTCGGGTTGTCCATAAACCGTACATGAAGAAGAAAAAACAAGATTTTTTATATTGAATTGCATCATGGAGGTCAACAACACCAACAGTGAATTGATATTGTTTTTATAGTATTCAACCGGCTTTTCTACGGACTCTCCAACCGCTTTGTAAGCTGCAAAATGAATACATCCGGTAATTTCCGGGTCCGATTCAAATATGTAATTTACGAAATCAGCATCATTGCAGTCTCCTGTATATAGTGTAATGCGTTCTCCGGTTATTGACTCGATTCCTTTAAGCACACTTTTTTCCGAATTTGAAAAATTGTCGATGATCACAGGGTTGTAACCTGCCCGAAACAATTCAACTACGGTATGAGATCCGATATAGCCGGCGCCGCCTGTTACTAAAATGGATGACATTTTATCTGATATAGTCCTTAAATGTGTGGTGCTCTGTTTTGCGGAGTTCTTCTTCAGGCAAGGATTTAAAATACGCATAGGTAATCTCAAGCCCTTCTTGCCTTGATACCTTTGGTTCCCAACCCAGTATTTCTTTCGCAATTGTAATATCCGGTTTGCGCTGCGTGGGGTCACCTTCAGGAATGGGCTTATTAATCACCTTTTGCGTGGTGCCTGTAAGCCGGATAATCTCTTCCGCAAATTCTTTAATCGTTATTTCATCCGGATTGCCTATGTTTACCGGATAGGTGTAATCACTGAATAATAACCTCACAATTCCTTCTATCAGGTCGTCAATGTAACAAAAGGACCTTGTCTGGTTTCCGTCACCAAAAATGGTCAGGTCTTCGCCCCGAAGGGCTTGTCCGATGAATGCCGGAAGAACCCGGCCGTCGTTCAGACGCATTTTGGGTCCGTATGTATTAAAAATTCGCGCAATGCGTGTATCAATGCCATGAAAGGTGTGATAAGCCATGGTGATCGCTTCCTGAAACCGTTTGGCTTCATCATAAACTCCCCTTGGTCCGATGGGATTTACATTCCCAAAATAACCTTCATTCTGAGGATGAACCTTTGGGTCGCCGTAAACTTCAGATGTACTGGCTACCAGTATGCGGGCTTTCTTTGACCGGGCCAATCCAAGCAGGTTGTGGGTGCCCAGCGAACCCACTTTTAAGGTCTGAATGGGAATTTTCAGGTAATCAATCGGGCTGGCCGGAGAGGCAAAATGCAGAATATAATCCAGGTGGCCGGGCACATGCACGAAACTGGAAACATCATGATGAAAAAATTCAAAATTCTTTTCTTTGAAAAGGTATTCGATATTTTTCAAATCACCGGTAATCAGGTTATCCATAGCAATAACCTGATAGCCCTCAGCCATAAACCGGTCGCAAAGATGAGAGCCGATAAAACCGGCTGCTCCTGTAATAAGAATTTTTTTATTCGTCATGAATATAGGCCCTTCCGATGCTAAAATACGTAAAACCATGATTTTTCATGGTTTCTGTTTCATACAGGTTTCTTCCGTCAAATACAACATTATTTTTCATCAGGCTGCCCATTTTGTCAAATTCAGGAGATCTGAAAACAGGCCATTCAGTCACGATAAGGAGGGCATCGGCATTTTCCAGCGCTTCATATTCATCCTTGCAATAAATAATTTTATCGCCAAAGATATGCCTTACATGTGCCATTGCCTCCGGGTCATACGCGCGTATGATAGCCCCGGCGTTTAGCAGCATGCGTATATTATCCAACGAAGGCGCCTCCCTGATATCATCCGTGTAGGGTTTAAAGGCGAGGCCCCACAGGGCAATGACTTTCCCCTCTAAACTGCCGTTGAAATAATCCTTCATCAGCGGAATCAGCTTTGTTTTCTGTTGGGAGTTTACCTGCATAACGGCATTAAGAATTTTAAAATCATAATCTGCCTCATCAGAAGAATTTGCTAATGCACGTACATCTTTCGGAAAACAACTGCCTCCATACCCAATTCCTGCAAATAAGAATCTTTTGCCGATACGGTCATCCGTTCCGATACCTTTCCGGACTGCATCAACGTTGGCGCCAAATTTCTCACATAAATTAGCGATTTCATTCATAAACGTGATTTTAGTTGCAAGAAATGCATTAGCTGCATATTTTGTGAGTTCTGCCGACCGCTCATCCATAAATAAAATCGGATTTCCCTGCCGTACGAGTGGTGCAAATAACTCACGCATTGTTTTCTGCGCCCTTTCCGACGTGGTTCCAATTACAACCCGGTCAGGTTTCATAAAATCCTCTACGGCCACGCCTTCACGCAAAAACTCGGGATTCGAAACCACATCAAATTCTACATCTGTTGCAGCAGCAATTCTGTCACGCACCTTCTCACATGTTCCTACCGGTACGGTGCTTTTATCTACGATCACTGTAAAATGCTTCAACAACGGACCAAGTTTGTCAGCAACGCGGAGTATATACTTCAGATCCGCTGATCCGTTTTCTTCAGGGGGAGTAGGCAGCGCTAAAAATATTACCTCTGCTCCGTCAACCCCTTCTTTAAGGTTTGTAGTGAATGATAATCTCCCCTGACGCACATTACGTTCAAATAAGATTTCAAGTCCTGGTTCATAAATAGGGATATTGCCGTTTTGCAAACTTTCAACTTTTTTCTCATCGATATCTACGCACCTGACATGATTGCCTGTTTCTGCCAGGCAGGTACCGGTTACCAGTCCTACATAACCTGTTCCAACAACTGCTATATTCATTTTAACTTAATTCGCCGGTTATTCTTAAAACATCGCAAATTTATTCTGAATTTTTTGTATTCCCATCTTTTCAATCAAATGTTGAATTCAGCCAATTACGCCGGACGGGTTGGTATCAGGTCAGGTATTCGTTAATTTAGCGATTTATCAATATCCAAATGACTTAAATAACTGGGAATAAGGTGAATAAGGAATCTGCAATAAACGAAAATAATGCAATGATCAGGGATATGATCCGTGGTTTTGCCGAAAAGGAAATAAGGCCGTTTATGAGAATGTGGGATGAGACACAGGAATTTCCGGTTCCGCTTTTCCGAAAGATGGGTTCGCTGGGGCTTATGGGAGTATTAGTACCTCAGGAATATGGTGGTTCCGGTTTCGGGTATCAGGAATATGTCACAGTGATTTCAGAGATTGCCCGGGTGGATGGCGCTATCGGATTGTCAGTAGCTGCGCACAATTCGCTTTGTACCGGGCATATACTTCAATTTGGGAATGAAGTACAAAAGAAAGCGTGGCTTCTCAAGCTGGCGTCAGGCGAATGGATCGGGGCATGGGGACTCACCGAGCCCAATACCGGTTCGGATGCTGCCAGAATGCAAACTGTGGCAGTGAAGGATGGCGATTATTATGTGATCAACGGCTCCAAGAACTTTATTACACATGGGAAATCCGGCGATATTTCTGT
>QIDJ01000081.1 GCA_003228395.1 Flammeovirgaceae bacterium | reverse complement strand
CTGTGGGACATATCCAGAAAATATGAAGGATTAAGTATTGAAAAAATAAAAAAACTCAACAACCTTACGTCCAGCAGGATCACTCCTGGACAGACACTAATTATCGGTGAATAATACACATGAAAATACCTGACTACGCATCCGGATTTTTTTTCGGGCTTACAACAATAATATTGATCGTGGTTTTCGTGACAGCCTGCAGTAACGGGAATAGGAAAGTTAATAAACAACTTTTGTCAAGAGCAAGCGGAGAAGCCGGCGAAATCATACTTGTAATGGATTCACTCCATTGGTCCAGTGAGTTGGGTGAACAAATTAAAAGAACCTTTCGACCAATGGTAGAAGGGCTTCCACGGCCTGAACCGCTTTTTACCCTCCGATACATCAAGCCTCAGGATTTTAGAAGTATTCTTAAAAATGCACGAAACATTATCATTGTTGCAGTGCTTGACAATAATTCGCCAGGATCGGAACGTGCAAAGCAATTTTTTACGCCTAATTCACTCAAGATCATTCAGGAAGATACGAGCCGTTATCAGCTATCACAGAAGAATGAGTGGGCCAAAGGTCAGGAAGTGCTCTATCTGTTTGGTAAAAATGAAGCCATTCTTACAGACAAGATCATCGATAACAGGGAGAAGCTACAGATGCATTTCAACAATATTGAGAAAAAAAGAGTGATGGCTTCATTGTACAAAGCAAAAGAGTTGAAAAAAGTAGGCAAATTATTATTAAGAAACCATCAGTTTACGATTCGTATTCCATTTGGCTGGCGCATTGATTATGAAAACAAAGACAGTAATTTTATCTGGTTGAGAAGCCCAGGGCTTGATGTCGATAAAAGTATATTCATTTATTACAAAGACTATACTTCAGAAGATATTTTTGAAGCTCCTGAAAGCATGAGAAACGAGGCTACCCGAAAATATGTTTACGACGACAAAGAACGAAATGATACTTCTTATGTGGTGGTCGAAACACTTTTGCCGCCAGTGACACGGAAGGTTAATTTCAACAAAAAATATGCTGTCGAAGTACGTGGTTTGTGGAAAACAAATAATTTATCTATGGGCGGACCGTTTATCAGCTACCTCTTTGTAGATGAAAAATTGGACCGTATATATTATATCGACGGGTTTGTTTACAGCCCTGGCAAAGATCAGAGAGAATCTATCAGAGAGTTGGAAACCATCTTGTGGACTTTCAGAACAGAAAGTGAAATTACACCCTGATAATTGGTGCAGAATCCCCATTCTTTACTAATTTAACACTACTAATTATTACGTACTTTTTGTTCTAAAAACCTATGACACATTCAGTAAAAATCAGGCGGCAGGACGCGATTAATTATCATGAGCAGGATCCTGCAGGGAAAATTGAAGTCATCCCAACAAAAGATATGCGGACTCAGAGAGACCTGGCGCTTGCTTACACACCCGGTGTGGCTGAGCCTTGTAAAGATATTGCAGACAACGCCCTGGATGTTTACAAATATACAGCCAAAGGAAACCTCGTAGCCGTAATTACAAACGGAACCGCGGTGCTTGGGCTGGGCAATATCGGCCCGGCGGCGTCAAAGCCGGTAATGGAAGGTAAGGGCGTTTTATTCAAGAAATTTTCCGGTATTGACGTGTTTGATATCGAAGTGGATGCGGAAGACCCCGAAGAATTTATACGGATCGTAAAAGCACTCGAACCCACATTCGGTGGTATCAATTTAGAAGACATTAAGGCGCCCGAAAGTTTTTTAATTGAAGATAGGCTGAAGGCTGAAATGGACATACCCGTCATGCACGACGACCAGCACGGAACGGCCATCATTTCTGCTGCTGCTATGATTAATGCGTTGGATATTGTAAATAAAAAAATCGGTGATATCAACATGGTAATTAACGGCGCAGGAGCAGCGGCGATTTCGTGTGGCCGGCTCTATATTACACTCGGCGTAAAACGGGAAAACATCATCATGCTTGACAGCAAAGGCGTAATCAGAAAAGACAGGGGTGATCTTGCAAAAACAAAAGCTGAATTTGCGACAACAATAGATGTGAATACCCTGGAAGAGGCTATTAAGGGCGCCGATATGTTTGTTGGCTTATCTGTAGCCGATGTGCTTACCCCAAAAATGGTACTGACCATGGCAAAAAATCCGATCGTGTTTGCAATGGCAAACCCCAACCCTGAAATTGCCTATGAAAAGGCGATGGACACACGAGACGACCTGATTATGGCTACAGGCAGATCGGATCACCCCAACCAGGTAAACAATGTGCTCGGTTTTCCTTACTTATTCCGGGGGGCGCTTGATGTAAAAGCTACCTCCATCAACGAAGAAATGAAGCTGGCAGCAGTGAAAGCGCTGTATGAGCTTGCAAGGCAGCCTGTACCCGAGTTAGTGGCCCGTGCCTACTCCGACCGCAGGCTTACGTACGGACCCTTTTATCTGATTCCTAAACCGCTGGATCCAAGATTGATTACGGCCGTGTCAACCGAGGTGGCCAAAGCAGCGATAAAATCAGGTGTAGCCCGCCATGAGATTACTGACTGGGACCTCTACAAACAGGAGCTTCGCAGGAAAATCGGAATTGATGATAAACTTGTAAATTCAATTATCAACCGGGCAAAAAAATACAAAAAACGGATTGTTTTTGCTGAGGCTGACAATTACAAGGTCCTGAAGGCGGCACAACTGGTAAATGACGAGCATATCGGAATACCCATATTGCTGGGTGATCCGAAAATAATCAGCAAGGTGTGCGAGGAATTTAAGATTGAGCTTTTTGATTGTAAAATCATTGATATTGATGAAGAAACAACACTGGCGGAAAAATTCGAAGGCATCTTGTATGAAAAAAGAAAAAGGAAAGGATTTACAAAAAATAAATGCAGAAAACTGATACGTGACCGGAATTATTTTGCCGCAATGATGGTAGAAACCGGAGAGGCTGATGCAGTGATTACAGGGCTTACAAAAGAATATTCAGCATCGCTGCGGCCGGCGCTTCACGTAATCGGCGTTGACCCTGCTTATAAAAAAGTAGCAGGTATGTATTTTATAATGAACAAAAAAGGTGTATTTTTCTTTGCAGATACCACCGTTCAGGTAGATCCAACAGCGGAAGAGCTGGTAGATATTATCGGCATGACGGCTGATACCGTGCGGTTTTTCAGCCATGAACCACGAATTGCCGTTCTTAGTTATTCAAACTTCGGATCTGTAAAGGGCGAAATTCCTGACAAGGTAATGAAAGCGGTAAAACTTGCCAAAGAAAAATATCCGGACCTGATTATAGATGGCGATTTACAAGCGAATGTGGCAATAAATGCCGAACTTCAGAACGAAATTTATCCGTTTAGTGAATTATCTGAAATCGGGGCAAATACCCTGATATTTCCGAATCTTGCGGCAGGTAACATAGCGTATAAATTATTGATGGAACTGGAAGGAACACATGCGATAGGCCCTGTATTACTGGGTTTGAATAAATCGTTTCATATTCTTCAGCTAGGAACTTCCGTTCGTGAAATTGTAAGAATGGCTGCTATCGCCGCTATTCAGGCCCGTATTGTTGAAAAAAGGGATGAAGTAAAAGCTGAATCTGAATAAAATATGAATAAATGATCGCATTTATTGAAGGCAGGATTGCAGAAAAAGAACCAACCCACGTTATCATTGATGTTGGCGGGGTTGGGTATCATATTAATATTTCTCTAAATACCTATGTAAAAATCAAAGGGTTAAAGCAGGTAAAGCTATTTACATATCTTCATGTAAAAGAAGACTCACAAACGTTGTACGGGTTTTACACCAGGGAAGAGCGAATGGTATTTTTACATCTCCTTTCCATAAGTGGTGTAGGACCCGGAACGGGTATGATGATACAATCTTCGCTTAGCCCGGAAGAACTATTCTCAGCCATTGTGCATGAAGATGCACATATTATTCAAAGTGTGAAAGGAATTGGCGGGAAGACGGCAAACCGTATTATACTCGAACTAAAGGATAAGTTCAGAAAAGAAGGATTTATTGAAAAATCAACCAAATTTTTACCTGAAATTGACAATACTTTAAGAAAAGAGGCGTTATCCGCTTTAGTTACTCTTGGGATTAATAAAGTGGCAGCTGAGAATAGCGTAACTGCCATTTTAAGAAAATCCGGAGAGCAACAAATTACGCTTGAAGAGTTAATCAAACAGGCGTTAAAAACCACCTAATCTGAGTTATTTTTTCGACCTTGGCTTCAATGTATTTTCATAAAAAATCGTTGCGGACTATCTTGTGTTTTAAGCTGGCGCTTATTGCAGGATTCTTTCAGGCCCGGGCCGAAACAATCAGTCATTCAGAATTATCGCATTTCATTGTTGTTCTTCAACAGCAGGACACCATTCCTGCATCTGGCAAAACACCGCTCGATAGCATTGACGCCATACTTGACTCACTGAAGCTTGTTCAGGACAGCCTTGATAACGTGCCATATAATCCTTCCTATCTTCCAACATTTAAGCCAAAGGACAGGTTTGGAGATCCCTTTTCAAATATCACAAGCCCGTCGCCCCTTTTATTGCAGGATCCTTCGTCTTTCAAACTCGATGTGGAAATCGATACGGGAATGAATTATACCATTTATGAAAAAATCGGCGATCTTTACTACCGGCCTACCACCTCCATGACTTTCAGCGAATTTAATCAGTATCAGTCGTCAAAAGTACTAAAAGACTACTGGAAAGACCGGTCGGCAGGCCTTGATGGAGAAAGCGCGGTGAGCAGCCGCAGCCTGATTCCTCCCATTTATGTAAGCCCGACGTTCGACAAAATTTTTGGAGGCAGCTATGTTGAAATAAACCCACGCGGATTTGTAACGCTCGACTTCGGTGGAAGATGGCAGCGTATTGATAACCCCTCGTTACCTATCCGGCAGCAAAAAAACGGGGGATTTGAATTTGATCAACTCATCAATATGAGCGTAGTAGGCAAAATAGGTGAAAAGCTGGAAGTTTCTGCCAATTTTGACAACAACAATTCCTTTGACTTTCAGAATAACCTCAAAGTGGAATACACGGGTTTTGAAGAAGACATTATCAAAAAACTTGAGATCGGAAATGTAAGCCTACCCGTCAGCAACAGCCTTATTACAGGAGGGCAAAACCTATTCGGGCTGAAAACCCAGCTTCAGTTCGGAAAATTATATGTTACCGCAGTGGCATCTACACAGCGTGGAAAGACCGATCAGGTAGAAGTACAGGGTGGAAGTGTACAGGGCAGGGAATTTGAAATACGGGCAT
>QIDJ01000222.1 GCA_003228395.1 Flammeovirgaceae bacterium | reverse complement strand
TACCTGCCCTTACACGTATCAGATAATTATCGGGATTATATTCATTCAGTGGGCCAGCGATTCGGGAGCTTACTTTGCTGGTATCAGATTCGGTAAAAGAAAACTTTTTGAACGGGTGAGTCAGAAAAAATCATGGGAAGGTTTCCTGGGCGGCATGATGCTCGCCCTTCTCATGAGCGTGGGTATTTATAAATATTTTGATACACTCCAACTTTGGGAATGGCTGAGTATTGCACTCATTGTTGCCGTGGTTGGAACCTATGGAGATCTTGTGGAATCACTTTTCAAACGGAGCATGGAGATCAAAGATTCCGGCACTTCTATACCTGGTCATGGCGGCTTCCTCGACCGCTTTGACAGCCTCCTGTTATCACTTCCTTTTATTGCTGCTTTTTTAAAAATATTTTGATAATGAACAGCTTATCAAATAAAAGAAATTTATCTTTGCAATCGTTTTAAATTGACGAAAAACAGCTATGGGTTATATAGAACCGGCCCCGATCGTGGACCATGAAAATCCGTTCGAGTCCATGATGTCCAGGTTTAAAATCGCATCCGAAATTCTCGGTCTGGACGAAGAAATTTACAACGTATTAAAGTCACCGGCCAAACAGGTCGCCGTTTCGCTGCCCATTACGATGGATGATGAATCCGTACGGGTATTTGAAGCTTTCCGTGTAATACATTCAAATATTCTTGGCCCTTCAAAAGGAGGAATCAGATACGACCCGGGAGTGAATATTGATGAAGTAAAAGCGCTAGCTGCATGGATGACCTGGAAATGTGCCGTTGTGGATATTCCTTATGGGGGAGCAAAAGGAGGAATTATCTGTAACCCCAGGGAAATGTCGCGTGGGGAAATTGAGCGCTTAACGAGAGCCTATACCCTGGCATTGATCGAAATATTCGGTCCTGACCGGGATATACCTGCCCCCGACATGGGTACCGGACCGCGGGAAATGGCATGGCTGATGGACCAGTACTCCAGGGCAGTTGGTCACACCACCAATGCCGTGGTTACCGGAAAGCCGCTGGTATTGGGTGGCTCTCTTGGCAGAAAAGAAGCCACCGGCCGGGGTGTAATGGTAACTACGCTTTCGGCAATGGAAAAACTAAGGATAAATCCGTATGGCGCTACGTGTGCGGTGCAGGGATTTGGAAATGTAGGATCTTTTGCAGCGCTGTTGCTGGAAGAGAGAGGCGTTAAAGTAATTGCCATCAGCGATCTGTCAGGTGCATATTTCAATAAAGACGGCCTGGATATCGAAAAAGCCATCGCATACAGGGAAGCCAATAAAGGATCTCTTGAAGGGTTAACGGGTGCCGATAAGATGTCAGGAAGCGAGTTGCTTACACTCGAGGTTGATGTATTGATTCCAGCAGCCAAAGAAGACGTGATAACGGTTAAAAATGCAGAAAAAATCAGAGCCAAGTTGATTGTAGAAGGCGCCAACGGGCCAACTTCATATAAAGCCGATTCTATTATTCATGATAAGGGTATTGTGGTTATTCCCGATATCCTTGCAAATGCCGGCGGCGTTACGGTTTCTTATTTTGAATGGGTACAAAACAGACTGGGTTATAAATGGACAGGAGAGCGGGTAAACAGGCGCTCTGACAGGATCATGAAAGACGCTTTCGAAAAAGTATATATGACGGCAGTGAAATATAAAGTTTCCTCCAGGATTGCTGCCTACATCGTTGCCATCGACAAAGTTGCCAAAACATACAAGTACCGGGGCGGATATTAGATTATTGTAAAAGCCGTATGATCATTCATAAAGAAGGTAAAAAACCGCTTTTTTATTTGCTCATTACGCTATTTCTGATAAATGCAGCTATTCATTATTACGTTCCTCAGGAAGATATTCAGAATGCAGCGATTGCAGTAAGTATTCTAGTATATATCCTCGTATTACAGTTTTTCAGAAGTCCGGCAATAGATACGGAAGAAGATACGGATCTTGTATATGCCCCGGCAGACGGGAAAGTGGTAGTGGTTGAAAAAACACTTGAAAATGAATATCTGAAAGATGAACGCATTCAGGTTTCCATATTTATGTCGCCACTGAATGTGCATGTAAACCGCACCCCGGTTGGCGGCATCATTTCGTATTTTAAATACCATCCCGGTAAATACCTGGTTGCCTGGCACCCGAAGTCAAGTACCGTAAACGAGCGCACCACGATGGTGATTCGGTTGAAAAACGACATTGAAATCCTGGTCAGGCAGGTAGCCGGGGCGGTAGCAAGAAGAATCAAATGGTATGTTCAGGAAGGCGATTCCGTAAGGCAGGGGCAGGAATTTGGTTTCATTAAGTTCGGATCAAGGCTGGATGTATATCTGCCCACCGATGCAGAACTTAAGGTGAAGCCGGGTGACAAAACCACCGGAGGCAAAACAGTGATTGCAGTTCTTAATTCCGTATAAAAGCAAAACAGGTCAGCACTATCGTATTACAAATATTCCTCTGCCATTTTCAGTAATTTCTCAAGCCAGATTTTATCCGTCTGATTAAAATCATCTTGTGTGGTACTGTCAACATCAAGAACATATACCACCTCATTGTCGCGGATTACCGGTACCACAATTTCCGATTTCGACTCGGAACTACAGGCGATGTGCCCCGGAAATTTATCCACATCAGGCACAATGATGGTTTCTTTCTTTTCCCATACGGCGCCGCAAACCCCACTCCCCCTTGCGATACGTGTGCAGGCAACCGGACCTTGAAAAGGGCCCAATACGAGCTCATCGCCGGCCACTTTATAAAACCCAACCCAAAAATAATCCATTGCGGTTTTCAGGGCTGCCACCAAGTTGGCCTGATTCGCAATCCTGTTCGGCTCATCTTGTATCAGCGCCATAATCTGCGGCACCAGCGATTCGTATTTCGACGCCTTGTCTTCAGATTCGGAAACGATTATTTCTTCGGCCATTGCTTAATCATTTATTCTGTGCATTACCGTTCTCAATCGTGTTGAAACGATAATTGTATAGTTCGTCTTCCATAATCGTTTCTACTGAATCCGGTTCTTTATGAATTTTTGGCGCTTCGATGCCTCTTTCAAATTTCGCCGGCGACACAAAGACCCTTGCTTCATCCCATAAATCCGCCGCAATAAAATGATTCAGCGTTTCAGCGCCTCCCTCCACAATGAGACTGCCCAGCCCCTTTTCATACATATCTGTTAACATCTCCTCCAGAAAATTTTCTTCCCTGATTCTGCAGTAAATCAGATTTTCCTGAACCTGGTCTTTAACGTAATTATAAACAATGGTGTTTATCTTTTTGTCAAATACATTATAACTATTGTTTAGTTTCAATCCGGTATCAATTACAATGCGCACCGGATCACTCCCCTCCCAATCCCTGACATTCAATGTGGGGTTATCGTACTCCACCGTGCTTCTTCCGACTAAAACGGCATCTTCTTCCGCACGCCATTTATGTGCGATTTTGCGTGAAGCAGCCGAACTGATCCATTTCGAATCACGATTCTCCTTTGCCATAAACCCATCGGCTGTCTGTGCCCATTTCAGTATTATATATGGCCGCCCTTTTTCCTGGTTAGTAAAAAACCGCCGGTTCAGTTCCCGCCCTTCCAACGAAAGCATGTCTTCTTTCACCTCCATGTTATGCTCAAGAAGCTGCTTGATTCCGCTTCCCGACACACGGGGATTGGGATCCCGGTTGCCGACCACCACTCTTTTCACGTTATGCTTCAACAGCAGATCGGTACAGGCGGGTGTTTTCCCATGATACGAACATGGCTCAAGATTTATATACACCGTACTTCCTGACAATAATGACTTTTCTTTTACCTGATCAACTGCGTGTACTTCGGCATGCGGCCCGCCAAAATTTTTGTGCCACCCTTCGCCGATAATTTTATCCGCATACACAATCACACACCCTACCATCGGATTGGGGCTTACGTTTCCAAGTCCGAACCGGGCGATTTCAAGCGCACGCTTCATATATTGCTTATCCTTTGACAAAGGCTTTGTATTTTTAATAACAAATTAAACGGATTAAATTATAATAGTCATCAAATATGTCTTTACCTGACAAGCATTTCACAGATCTCCGGGTAGCGCTTTCAGCCAATTATACCCAAAAGGAAGCTGAAAGTATTTCTTTTCTTGTATTTGAGGGCCTTGGAATAAGTAAAACGCAAATTCTGGCAGGTAAAAAAATCGTGCTGAATGAATCGGAAAAGCAATTCTTGTCAGGCGTTAAAGCGCGGTTACTCACAAACGAACCCATACAGTACATTCTTGGTGAAACAGCATTTTACGGATTGAAAATTGAGCTAAACAAGGAAGTGCTTATACCCCGGCAGGAAACCGAAGAACTGGTGGAATTGATCATACGCGAAAACAAACTGGAAAAACCCGGCATTCTGGATATCGGAACCGGCAGCGGATGCATCGCCATAAGCCTGAAAAAATATATACCGAATGCCGTTGTCAGCGCCTTTGATATCAGCCGGGAGGCGCTTCACCTCGCTGAAAAAAACGCCCGGTTAAACGGGGTAAAAATTCAATTTTACCAAAACGATATACTGCACATTGCCTCCCTTCCCGGCACAAAATATGATATTATCGTAAGCAACCCCCCGTATGTAACTAACGATGAAAAAATGAGGATGGACAGCAATGTGATTGCTTTTGAGCCGGAAGAAGCCCTGTTTGTACCCGAAAACAGCCCGCTTGTTTTCTACGAATGCATTATCGAACTGGCCGCCCGTTACCTGACTGATAATGGCCTCATTTATTTTGAGATAAACGAATCAAGGGGCGCTGAAGTAGAAATGCTTCTCAACGAAGCCGGATTTAAGGCGGTGCGGATTATTAAAGATATCAATGGGAAAGACCGGTTTGCAACAGGAATTATTTAATTTTCCGTTACTGTTTTGAAAATAAACCCAAATGCATGCAACGCCCGGAATTATTTTTCTGTTAACCGTATCCGTTTTCGTAATGAGTAGCTGTTCCACTGAAGAAAAGTTTGAATTACAGGAAACAACCATTGCTGATATACACCGGGCGCTCCGCTCAGGCGCCTGCACCTGTGAATCACTGGTGAAAGACTATATCAAGAGTATAGAAACGTACGATAAACCCTCGAAGCTCAATGCAATAACGCTGATAAATCCGGAGGCGCTGAACCAGGCGGTTGACCTGGACAAAGCATATAACGAAACAGGAAAATTAAAGTCGTTGCATTGTATTCCATTGATTGTAAAAGATAACTATGATGTGGCCGGTTTGCCTACCACCGCCGGCTCTT
>QIDJ01000082.1 GCA_003228395.1 Flammeovirgaceae bacterium | reverse complement strand
ATAGGGACTGCTATGGCCAACTATTTTGCCATGAAAGAAATGCCGGGGGTGATATCGGGAGTGAGCTTCAGTATGTGGTGGAATGGTGGAATGCGAACCGTACCCTACTATCACAATATGATCGGCTTGCTGACCGAAACCGGCCATCGTACCCCTTCACCACGATATTATCCTCCTGATTCAATCCCTAAAAGGGTTGGTGGTAAGTCTTCCAATGGTTCAGAAATTTTTTATCCCTATCCCTGGAAGGGAGGTGAGTCACATTTTCGCGATGCGGTAGAATATATGATCAATGCATCTCTCGGTGTGCTGAACCTGGCGGCTGACCGCAAAGAAGCGTATCTATACAATATTTATGATATGGGACGCGATGCCATCGGTGATGAAAATGGGGAACATGCTTTTGCATATGTAATTCCAGATGAACAATGGGACAGGGGTGAAGCCGCAAATCTCGTAAACATATTAAAATATGGTGGCATAGAAGTACATCAGGCGACTGCTGATTTCCAGGCCGGTGACAGCGCTTATAATAAAGGTGATATTATTATTTACGGTGCCCAGGCATTCAGGCCGTATCTGGAAGATCTGCTTGAAAAACAGACGTATCCGGACCAATACCGGTATTCGGGTGGCCCTCCGGTACCTCCTTACGATCTCGCCGGATGGACGCTTCCTATGCAAATGGCTGTGGAGGTACAACGGATTGATACATCGTTTACTGCCCGGGCACAACTTGTACAAGGTGAATACCGGATAGCTGAAGGAAAAGTACCCAATGATGCTGAATATGGTTACATACTCTCCAATCGTGAAAATCTCAGCGCGCTGGCCGTGAACCGGATTTTGAAAATGGGCGGTAACGTGGCAATTGCCTCCGATAGTACAGAACATATTTTGCCTGGCTATTTTATAATTGAAAATGGAAATGAAATACGGACTGTACTTGAAGACATTGCAAAAACCAGGGGGTTGGTTTTCAGAGGGCTCAGCACAAAGCCTGCAGTAAATGTAGAGCGTCTGTCACCAATCAAACTGGGTATTTATAAATCGTGGATGGCTAATATGGATGAAGGCTGGACGCGATGGGTGCTGGAGCAGTTTGAGTTCGACCTTGACACGCTTCATAATGCCGATATTCAAACTGCGGATCTTTCGGTTTATGATGCCATCATTATACCATCACAACGGGCTGTCAGCATTTTGCACGGATATCCAGAAGGGTTTATGCCGGCCCGGTTTACCGGTGGGATTGAGCTGGGAGGAACTATTGCACTGGACAACTACGTAAGCCAGGGAGGCATATTGATCGGATTTGATGCAGCCAGCGATTTTTTGATTGAACAATTCGGACTTCCTGTTAGGAATATTACCTCAGGGCTATCCTCAGAACAGTTTTTTATTCCAGGTTCTTTAGTAAAAATTGTAGTTGATACATCGCATCCGCTGGGTTATGGTATGCAAGATGAAGCGGCGGCGTCGTTTTCACGCAGCCGTGCATTTAAACGTGTAATAAAACAACGAAAAGGAGAAGGCGGGAATGAGGATACAAAACCTGCTCCCGAACCGGATGTGGATACGCCTGTAAAGTACGCTGGAAAGGAAATTCTTATGAGCGGCTGGGCAAAAGGACAGAATAAGTATTTGAAAAATAGCGGAGCCCTGATGGATGTGAAACGGGGCAAAGGTCATGTAGTACTTTTTGGTTTTCGGCCACAGTTCAGAGGCCAGCCACGAGGTACGTATAAGCTGATCTTCAATGCCATCTATATGGGCGCTGTTGAATGAATAGGTGTTTATAGCTCCATAGTCTTGGATGCTATAGATCAGGATAATAAAATAACAGCGCTTCAGGAATACACCGTATTTTAACAGGGAGTTGTCCGGCAGGTTCGCCATCTGCCTCTACTTTCAAATCTGATCCACCGGTTATATTAATAACCGGCGCTTCGGAATAAAATGCCTCGGAATGGTTAATTTTCTCACCACGTCTGATTCTTTTCAGATTGATAAAATAATCCTTCAGGCTGATGGCGCCAAGTATTACAAGTTGAAATTTTCCATCTGAAATTTCAGCTTCCGGGGCAATGATCAGTCCGCTTCCAAAACTCCTGGAATTTGCTGCGATTACCGAAAGTATTTTACCCTCCCAGATGTTGTTGTCGGCTTGTACGGTTACATATTGATGGGAATAGCTGAAAAATGTACGTATGATGGCTATTGAAAATTTGATATTGGAACTGAACAGGTTATACCAACCATCATATTTACTTAGCGTGTTTACCACATCAGCTCCGAAACCAACATCAGCTACGTTGATGAAATAGATGTTCCTTTTTTCATCCGGAAATCTGATCTGTCCCACATCCACACTGCTGGCGCAACCTGAGTCAACCATTTTCAAAAAGGCATCCAGCTTATTGGTCAATTTTCTTTCTCTGGCGAAATCGTTGGCAGATCCATTGGGTAAAAGGCCAATAGCAGGTCTCACTTCCTGGTTCATCACGCCGTTTACTACTTCATTCAATGTGCCATCCCCACCTACAACTACCAAAACATCATATTCACCTGCTTGTTCTGCCAATTTAATTGCATGTTTTGGGTATTTCGTATAAAATCGGGCGGAGTTTTTGATAAGCTCGTGGTCACATGTCCGAAACTGGGCTTCAAAATCCTGCAATCGCCGGATTAGGGAATTAATAATGAATGCAAGCCGCATAATACTACTTTAGTAATGACTTAAGTGTGTTTGCAAATGTTTCAATTTCTTCTTCGGTATTATAATAATGAATTACATTATTAATACCTGGCGTATCGGTTATCAGCTTATTTAGATTCATATTTTATCAAGTAAAAAAAATATTTGGTAATTAGGAACATAAAACACCGAAAGGTCATTATTTTGGAAGATACTAAAATTTAAGTTTATGAAGATCAGAATATTTTTATCACTTACCATTATTGTATTAGCTGGAGAAAGGAGCGCTGTCGGGCAGGATCTCAGTGCAATTTATGAGAAGGTAAATCCGGCGGTTGTTACCATTATGGTGACTGCGGAAGAAATTGTGGGAACAGGAGTAAGAAAACAAACCGCAACAGTTGCAGGGCTTGGATCAGGCTTTATGACCTCCGATAAGCAGTTGATCACTGCTGCCCATGTGGTACAAAATGCAGAAAGCATCAGCGTTGTTTTAACGACAAATGAAAAAATACCCGGTAAAGTAATTTCTATTTATAAAAATGCAGATGTAGCCCTCGTGGAGCTTGCATTTGGACCTAAAACACCTGTAAGTGTACCAATAGGAGATTCGGATAGTATGAAAATCGGCGAACAGATTTTTGTAATCGGCGCACCTTTTGGCCTGGAGCATTCACTTTCTTCCGGATACATTAGTGGAAAACTCGGATCCAACAGAAAAGTCTCCAGTGCATTTACTAAACTGGAGTTTTTTCAAACTGACGCTTCAATTAATCATGGAAATTCAGGCGGCCCGATGTTCAATATGGAAGGAGAGGTGATCGGAGTTGTGAGTTACATACTCAGCCAGTCGGGCGGGTTTGAGGGCCTGGGGTTTGCAGCTACTTCCAATGTGGCTAAACAACTCCTCCTTGACCGGAATCCGTTTTACCTCGGTATTGACGGGGTGCCTGTTTCAGGAGACCTGGCAAAAATTTTTAACTTACCCCAACCCGAAGCCTATCTGGTCGAAAAGGTGGTTTTCCTGTCTCCCGCAGGAATGATGGGAGTTAAAGGAGGCGTATATAAGGCTAAAATTGAAGATTTGGAAATCATGCTGGGTGGTGATTTTATACTTGCCATTGACGGAATAAAATTTTCACAAAACAACCTGGAAGCGATCGGCTCCCGAATGAACCAGTTAAAAAGCGGAGACACCTTTACACTTACTGTTTTACGTGAGGGCAAAATAAAAATCCTTACAGGTGAAATCAACTGAGTGTATTTACAATAACTATCAGGTATCCTGGATCTGAAGATACTTGCCAACCAGGGTAGCAACAATTATAACCATGTAAAACTGACCGGTAACTGCAATGAACAACGATAGCGCCTGTGACTGAGGTATTAGTGGAACCACATCGCCATAGCCCAACGTAGTGAGCGTAACAAACGCATAATAAACAAAATTGTATAGTTGATTATATGATTCGGGCGCATTATATGCATCCGGATAGTACGTAGATAACGCTGCGCATATCATACTGAAAGAAAGACCCATCAATAAATAAGCAACTACCGACCCCACGATGACATGTGAATTCACAACTTTGATGCGCACAATTTCGATGATAACCCTGAAGGATGTTAATCCAAAGAGGATAGCAAATACCAGGAATTCGCCTAACAGATAAGTGTGTTCATGCGGAGTGAACCAGGGGATGACCAGAATCAGGATAAAAAGGATGTGAACAGGGCGAAATTTTTCGAAGCCAGTAATAATAAAGATACAGGATATAATCACCAGCATAGTAAGAATCAGAATAATACTGTTCAGGTATGGCACATCCCGCAGGAAAGGCGGCAGAATAAGGAATAATACCAGGGTTACAGCTAAATAGGTGTACCCTTGTTCAGTAATATGTTGTCTGAGCTTGCTTATAGCCATTACCGGGTGCTATAAAGATTAAATATTAGCTAGAAGCTGATCACCTAAGTATATATGTATCGCATTGTTAACTGAATGCCTGCTTGTGTGATCCTCCTGTTGCCTGTTTATTCTTCTTTATCCGCCACAGTGATCCGGATACTTTTGCTCATTTTTTCGCCGTATGATCTGTGAAAACCATCTGCAAACTGAAGGGTAAGCATATAATCTCCCGGAGTCAGGTCGAGTTCGGTTTCAGTCTGTCCTTTACCAAAATGAATATGTGTGCTGTCGGCGGCCACCACAGCGCCTTTTTCATTTGCAGGATGATTGATCAGAATATGGTGGTGTCCTTTGTTTTTTGCAAGTTCACCTGCAGGCTCAACTTCCATGCCTTCCACACCCATCTCAACCTTAAAAGGAGAAGTAACGGTGTCACCGTCTTTCAGATTTCTGAAAAACACGTATTGTCCTTCGGTGATCTCGGCATCGGCGCCTAATTTTTCTTCCGAAACTTCTTCCATGGCTGATTCCGTTTCATCAGCGCTCTTTTTTGTTCCGCATGATGCGATCAGGGCAATCATGAGCATTAATAATCCTGTTTTTGTTAAATAATTATTCATAGTCTGGACCGGTTAATATTTATATCTGTTATTTAATAGCAACAATATTAGTCAGATAAAGTTTGAACTTATTCA
>QIDJ01000271.1 GCA_003228395.1 Flammeovirgaceae bacterium | reverse complement strand
ACGAACCGTATGGTGACGTATGAAAATCATGACTATTCTGACACGACTTACTATTTTCTTACTGTGTCGGATACAAACGGAAAACGTACGGGAACGCTTGACAACCCGGGAAACGGATTCCCTTTAATTGAAGATTTCTTTTCTGTCCGGGTGCATGAGCAGGACCTGCGCAAGCTGGTTATTTCAGGCAGGGAGTGGTATGGCGAAAAATTTGACGGCGCTGCCCCAAAAGACTTTGTTTTTGACTTTGAAGGATTAATTACAACCAGACCTGCCCAAATAACTACAAACCTGTCAGCCCGGACATTTTCGCCAGCAGCGTTTCAGGTACGTGTAAACGGGGATCAGATCGGATCGCTTACGATGGAAAGTGTTCCGAACGGCACATATTCCAGCAGGGCAAAAGAGAACAGTCAGTCGTTTTTATTACCGCAGATAAGTCCCTCGGGCAATACGATCACCATCACCCTCGACTATCAAAAAGCGGCTTCTTCCGTATCGGTCGGTTATCTTGATTATCTGCTGGTTGCCGCGCACCGCCAGCTTGCCTTGTACAACGGCCAGACGCTATTCAGGTCATGGGAGAGCGTGGATAACGAATTCAACACCTATAAAATAAAAAATGTTGCAGTGGACAATTATATATGGGATATAACCGATCCGCTTTCTCCCTCTGTACAAACCTATGGTCTTCAAGGAGATGAGGCATTGTTTGGCGCCGGAGCGGGTGGTCTGAAAAGCTATATTGTTTTTGACCCGGAGCGTGCTAAAACTCCTCATTATTCAGGAACTGTTGAAAATCAGGATATCCGTGGGATGGAACCTGCCAATCTTATTATTATTACCTATCCGGCATTTTATCCGGAAGCGCAACGGTTGGCCGATCTGCGCAGATCACACGACGGGCTTACCGTAAATATTGTAACCCCGCAAATGATCTTCAACGAATTTTCATCCGGCTCGCAGGATGTAACGGCCATCAGGGATTACCTGAAATACCTGTGGGACACCAATCACTCAGATACCGGACTCCGCTATGTGCTGCTCTTTGGTAAAGGATCTTATGATTTTAAAAACAGGCTTACGATTAATTCAAATTTTGTCCCCATTTACGAATCAAGAAACTCGCTGCATCCGATTTTCTCTTACTCCTCAGATGACTATTTCGGTTTTATGGATGAGGATGAAGGCGTATGGAATGAAACTAACAATGGCGATCACACACTCGAAATCGGCATCGGGCGCCTCCCGGTAAAGACAATAGAGGAAGCCAGGATAGTTGTGGATAAATACTACAGTTATGCGCTGGATCCCAGGAGTTTTGGCAACTGGAGAAACACGATCAGTTTTGTTGCCGACGATCAGGACAACAGCCTTCATCAGCGGCAAGCCAATATGCTGACCGATACGGTAAAGGTGAAAAACGGTGGTATGAATATCAGAAAACTGTATCTCGATGCCTTCCCGCAAATAACACTGCCGGGACGGGAAGCAGCGCCCGAAGCCAATGCCTTCCTGGATAAGATGATAGACCAGGGTACACTGATAATGAATTTCACAGGGCACGGCAACGAAAATCAATGGACGCATGAGCGCATTCTTGATTTTCTAATGATCGATAAATGGACGAACGAATTTAAGCTCCCCCTGTTTATTACGGCTACATGTGAGTTCGGCAGGCATGATAACCCCGAAAAAATATCAGGGGGTGAGCGGGTGATCTTAAAAGAAAAAGGTGGCGCTATCGCACTTGTAACGAGTGCACGGCCGGTATTTGCCAGTCAGAATTTTGAACTGAACAATGCTTTTTACCAGGCAGCATTCAAATCATACCAGGGAAAACGACCCCGGTTGGGAGATATTTTCAGGGATACCAAAAATAATAGTTTGAGCGGGAGTGTGAACAGGAATTTTTCACTTCTGGGTGACCCCTCACTGAAACTTGCCATTCCCGAGGGAAAAATCATACTTGAAACAATCAATGGAGCGCCTTTTCAGGAAACCGATACGTTGAAGGCGCTTGCAAAGGTGTTTATTACCGGAATTGTGGCACACTATGACAATGAAATCAATACCGGATTCAACGGTATTGCGGATATTATTTTATTTGAAAAATCCACACAAAAACAAACCCTTGGGAACAAAACGCCGGTTTACCAATACGAAGAACGGGATAATATAATTTTTAACGGGAAAGTCACTGTTACAAACGGGAAATTTACCGTTGAATTTGTAATGCCTAAAAATATACGTTACAACTACGGATTGGGGAAAATAAGTATGTATGCCTATTCTGAAGCGTTAAAATCAGATGCTTCGGGTTCGTCTGAAAACATTATAATCGGTGGATCTGCAGAAAACGTTCTAACCGACACCACACCCCCTGAAATAAACGTATTCATGGGTGACACTACATTCCTACAGGGCAATCTCATCAAGCCTAATACCGTGCTGCTTGCCCGGATTTTCGATGATAGCGGTATTACGATTTCCAACTCAGGTCTTGGCCAGGATATCCAGGCGGTTCTGGATTATGATTCGGCGTTTTACTTAAATGAATTTTACGTGGCCGATATTGATACCTACAAGTCCGGTTGGGTTGCTATTCCTTTAAATAACCTGGCAACCGGACCCCACAACATTGTTGTCAAAGCCTGGGACACCTATAATAACCCGGCAGAAGCATCCGTTGCTTTTATCGTTTCCGAAAAAGACCAGCTTGTCCTAAAAAATCTGAGAAATTATCCGAATCCATTTACTGATTTAACACAATTTACGTTTGAACATAACCGGCCCGGAGAAGACCTTGAAATCCTCCTGCATATTTATAATGCCAATGGGGCAGTGGTGAAGGAGACTAAATATACACTGCAGGATAGTTATGCATTTGCCGGCGGCATCGGCTGGGACGGAAGAAATACGTCAGGGGAAAAACTCCGGCCAGGAATATACTATTACCGGGTGGATGTACGTTCTATGTTAGATGGAGCCAGGTCCCGGTTATTTCAGAAATTAATTATTTATTAGCTATCTTTGTGAACCTTAAGCATAGGAATCTGTGAAGTTTGTATTCAGAATAAGTTTAATTGTAGCATGCATTACCTTTTTGCATGTTGAACTTGTAGCCCAAGGTCAGGCCATTATTTCAGGTCAGGACTCAACCAGAAGGGTAATTACTACGGCGGTTCCATTTTTGACCATCGCACCCGATGCCCGGTCCGGCGCCATGGGAGATGTAGGGGCTGCTATTTCTCCGGATGCAAATGCTTCGTACTGGAATGCTTCAAAACTTGCACTCATCGATAAAAAATTTGGTTTTTCGCTGGCCTATACGCCGTGGCTTGGAAAAATCATTAATGATATGTCCATTTCGTATTTATCAGGATATTACAAAATTTCCAGGGAGCAGGCCGTGGCCATGTCACTACGGTATTTTGATCTGGGGGACATCTTTTTTACAGACGAATTTGGCGTTAACAACGGGCAATTCAGCCCCAGAGAAGTTGCCATTGACGCTACCTACGCCAGGCTTTTAGCGGAAAATTTCAGTATTGGCGTGGCCATCCGGTACATCCATTCCAACCTTACCGGTAATTTTTCCTCGTCCACTATTGAGGCACGTCCCGGAAACAGTGTGGCTGCAGATATCAGCATGTTCTGGAGTAAAGACCTGATGTTCAGCGGTGCAAATTCCAATATTGCTTTTGGAGGATCAATAACCAATATCGGGGCCAAATTGTCGTATAGCGATGAAAACAATAAGGACTTTATACCCACCAATTTACGGTTAGGAACAGCGTTTAAGACAAATCTTGACCCGTTTAATACGCTTACTATTGCGATTGATTTCAACAAACTCATGGTTCCCACACCTCCGGTATATCAATTTAATAATGATGGAAGCCTTGCAACAGATCAGGATGGAAATCCTATTATTGCCAGAGGTAAAGACCCTGACCGGGGGCTTTTGAGCGGTATGTTTGGCTCATTTGCAGATGCACCTGACGGATTCAGCGAAGAGATTCAGGAAATAATGATCGGCCTTGGTCTGGAATATTGGTACAATAATGTTTTTGCTGCCCGTGCGGGATATTTTTATGAAAATGTCAACAAAGGCAACCGGAAATATTTCACCATGGGTGTAGGTTTCAGATACCAGGTATTCGGGATCGATTTTGCCTATCTTGTGCCTACCGAGCAAAATCATCCGCTTAGCGAAACACTTCGCTTTACGCTCATTTTCGATTTCGACCATGTAGCAGCCAAGGATGAGTCTGTTACGGATTAGCTGCGCATACCTGCCTTTCCTGCATGTTAGACCGTTCAGTTGCTCCGCCTTTTCAAAAGATATCAAAAATAAACATCAGGCAACCCAAAAAAATCTTGCTTTCAAACGGGTTGGAGTTCTATACGTTTAATACCAGCCCACAGCCTGTACTGAAACTTGATCTGATTTTTCGCGCCGGAAAATGGTTTGAGAAAAACAATGGCATTTCCTTTTTTACCGGCAAAATGCTATCCGAGGGCGTTCCCGGATTAAATTCTTCGCAAATCGCTACTACTTTTGATAAATACGGTGCGCAACTTGAAATTTCTCCTGGGTTTGATTTTCTGTCGTTATCCGTTTATTGCCTTTCAAAACACCTCAAACACCTTCTTCCACTAATAAATCAAATTATTTCCGAGCCATTATTTCCGGAAAAAGAGTTGAATACACTTAAAAATATTCAGCAACAGACCCTGCGGGTTAATAATGAAAAAACAAATTTTGTAGCTGGAAAAAAATTCCGGGAATCTCTGTTTGGCTCCATTCATCCGTATGGCCGAATCCTTAGTGAAACTGATATCAATCATATTTCAAGAAATGAAGTCAACCATTTTTTTGATGAATACATAAAAAATAAACCGTTTACCATCATCGCATCAGGAGGCTATGAAGCGGATGTAATAAATCTGATTTCGGACCACTTGGGGAATGTTAAAATCACAGTAAGGAATGATTTCAGCCCGATACCTGTCAGCGGTAACCAAAAAGATGTGGTCATACGTGATGAAAAACGTACACAAACATCCATACAGACTGGTAAACTCAGCATTCCGATGCGTCATGCCGATTATCACGGCCTGCTTATTTTAAATGAAATATTGGGCGGCTATTTTGGTTCAAGACTAATGAAAAACATACGGGAAGAGAAAGGACTTACCTACGGAATTTACTCCAGTCTGGTAAACTGGAAGTGCAGTAATTATTTTATGATCGCTGCTGATGTAAAAAAAGAACTCCGTACTAAAGTTGTTACGGAGATTAAAAAAGA
>QIDJ01000209.1 GCA_003228395.1 Flammeovirgaceae bacterium | reverse complement strand
GCTGCCAAAAAACCGGAAAAAATTTACTTTATTAATGTTTTAAGGCACTTTCACATTCCAAAAGAAATTCATAAGGATTTTCCTCATATTGAAGAAACTGTAATTAAAGAACGAAAGGGAGAAATCAATGAGGACATTGATAAGTTCTTTGGACATTTAAAAAAGGTGAAAAAAGAAATAATAGTGACAGCAGGATCGGGGCTGAAGACACTATTAAAGTTCATCGATAAAAAAGAAATAGACCTGGTGCTGATCGGCAGAAAAAACGACGGAAGCGGCCACGGAACGCTTACCATGCGCATGGGTCGCAGATGCCCTGTCACCTTGTTTATCATTCCACAAGGCTGCAATAAAAAAATTGCTAAAGAGCTTCATAAATGGAATATTCTGGTTCCGGTAGATTTCAGTAAATATTCACTACTCGCAGTGCAGTTTGCCGTCAATCTTGTAAAGAATTTTCGTAATACCGAAATTTTCTGTCAACATGTTTACAGTGTTCCTGCGGGTTACCATTACACGGGCAAGACACATGACGAATTTGCTGAGATTATGAAGCAAAATGCACAGAAAAAATTTAAAAAATTCATAAAAGGTTGCGATTGTTCAGATGTGAAGATAAATGATGTTTACACATTGGACGATAACGAAAATATCATAGAGGATATTCATAATTATGCCAAGCAAATTGATGCTACCGGAATCATATTCGGCTCGAAGGGGATGACGGCCACATCTTCCATTTTTCTTGGAAGTACCGCCGAAAAACTTATTAAAATTGATGCCGAATTTCCTTTATTGGTGGTTCGTATAGCGGGGGATTATCAAGGTTTCATGCACATGATCGAGAAAATATAGTGCAATTACCATTAATTAATGAAACGGATTATTGATAAATTCTATACATTTATTTACGGAGATGATAACGATCGATCATATCCGGATAAAGTGTTTCTGTTTTACCTTACGATTATCATTTCAACTGTCATCCTTTTCATCATTGTCAAAGGTATTTTAGTTAATATACCTAATTGATTAAACCCTTTTCGCATGTCATGGTCTAACTATAAAACAGGCTGCCATTGGAAGACAAGGAGCTTCTTGTAAAAATTCGTGACCCGAACAGTCGTAATTACGGCTTCAACCTGCTGGTAAGAAAATACCAGGAAAAGGTATATTGGACCGTACGCAAAATGGTGGTTGACCATGAGGATGCAAACGATATTACACAGGAAGTTTTTATCAAAGTGTGGAAAAACATTAATAAATTCAGGGCTGATGCACAACTTTTTACGTGGATTTACAGAATCGCAACCAATGAGTGTCTGAATTTTCTGAATAAAAAGAGGCGAAGGTTTTTTATCCCTTTGGAAGATGTTGAAGGTGAACTTAGTGAAATGCTGGATAATTCACCGTTTATTGAAGGTGATGAAATTCAGAAAAAACTTCATAAAGCATTGCTAAAACTGCCTGATAAACAGCGACTTGTATTTAATATGAAATATTTTGACGATATGAAGTACGAACAAATAGCAACTATCACACAAACAAGCGTAGGATCACTGAAAGCCAGCTACCATCACGCAGTTAAGAAAATTGAACAAATTTTGAATTCAGATTAAACCATCGGTATTAAACAGTGTCTAATAATAGAATGGGAAAGTTATATGACCATAGTAACCGGAAATTGAAATTGACAGATATTAAAAAGGACAACATCTTTAAAGTGCCTGAAGGGTATTTTGATGCGCTTCCTGCTATAATTCAGTCAAGAACAACGGAAAGTGTTTCACCAAAATCACGGGTTCTTTCGTTCATCCCTGCCCGTAATTGGCAAACAGCACTGATTGCTGCTACCATTACTCTGCTGATCGTGATTTTTGCTATTTTCAGATGGCAAGTGACATCTGCGACTACACCTGAAGACATTCTCGCCCAGGTGGATGTTAAAGACATAATCGAATATCTTGATTACGCTGATTTTTCAACCGAGGAGATCCTGTCTGAAATAAATCTGGAAAACGCTGATCTTGAAGCATTTATTGAAGATGATATACGACTTTTGAATGACGAAGAACTTAAAAGCATTGATTTGATTGACCTGTATGAGACATACGGAATAGATGATGAAAATTTGTTTTAAAAATCAAGTGCGTAAACTAATTACAAAGATGAATAAATCAACAATAGCCCCGATAACATTCTTTTTTGCAATGGTAATGGCTACTGCGCTCTTTGCACAGGATAAAGAAGCCATGAAAAAAATTGAAAGCGCACGCATAGCGCTCATTACAGACAGATTAGGACTCTCTCCGGAGCAAGCCCGCGAATTCTGGCCTGTTTATAATGAATACGCCCAACATAAAAGGGAATTACGTACGCAAATTACCGAAGCACGCGGGAATGTGAACCTGCAGAACATCAGTGAACAGGAAAGCAAGCGGCTGATGGAGCTAAGAATGAATATCAAAGAGAAGGAGTTGAATCTTGAAAAAGAATACACAAAAAGATTGATGAACGTAATTTCATCCAGGCAGATACTGGCATTGAGAAATGCGGAAGATGATTTTAAAAGGATGCTGCTTCAACGGATTGAGCAACGAAGACGGCAGCAAATAAATCAGGAACGAATGCGTCAGCGGCAGGAATACCTGCGTAAGCAGGGTAACAATTAGCCCGTAAAACGAATAAATTAAATAAAACCCAATGCCTGCTACCTGTACCTCATCTCCTGCCACCATCAGGAACTTTCTCTTCGGGGCAGGTTTATTGCTATTAATATGTTCAGGTAGTGTCTTTTCACAATCCAACGGGCACCAACGTGCAGATCAGGAAGAATATACAGATGCCTATTACGACAGTCTGTTAGCTTCCTACCTGGAATATGACTCGCTCCTGCTTTCCGAAATGCAATCCGACTCCGTATCGCTACTTGATCTGATTGACAGCCTGCTCGGCGCTGATTTTTCATTAAATATGCTATCGCTACGGACGGGCTACACGAGCAGTATTCTCAATGCAGGCAGAGACTATGGCATTAAGCAATACGGTTTTACCGGCGGCCTGTCGTATTACCATTCCTCGGGGCTTTATTTTGATATGATAAGCTACTGGAACAGCGACATATATCCCAAATTCTATTTAACCACGTTATCGGCCGGATACATGGGAGTAATCTCTAAAAAATGGTCATATATTCTTTCGTATGACCATTTTTACTATAATAAAAGTGACGAAATCAATCCGGTTGAATATCCTTTTAACAACTCACTCAATATATCCTCTTACTATAACATTAAATTTATTTCCGCGGGCGTTGATTATTCATTTTTATTCGGTAATGAATCGGCTCACCGGATCAGGCCGAATATATCCGGGGTAATCCGCACAAAAAAGGTCGGATTTATAGACAGGATCACGATGATGCCTGGCATATATGTGCTTCTGGGTAATGCGGATATTCTTAATATCAGCACAAATTACCAGACATTAAGACAATTAATACGGAAAATAGGCTGGCGAAGGTTTTTGCGTCTTTATAAAAATAAACCAGACCAGATTGAAAGCCTGATCTATCAAACAACTGAAGACAACGTGTTCGGGCTTATGAATTACACCCTGGGATTTCCAGTTTATATATACATTGGTAATCTCACTGTAATGCCATCTTACAGTATCAATTTTCCTGTAGCCCTTCCGGGCGAAAATATTGACCTTACACCTAATTCCTATTTTGGCGCTACGCTGATCTACAACTTCTATTTTAAATAGCCTGATTCGCATTATTAATCTTTTATCTTTGGCATTTAAAATTGCCGGATGAATCACTTTTCCCTTTTTGAATTAAACCAGCTAATAAGAGCCACACTTGATACACACCTGGATCCTTCCTACTGGGTGGTGGCAGAAATAGGTGATTTGCGGGTAAACCAAAAAGGGCATTGCTACCTGGAGTTTATTCAAAAAGAGAATGAAGTCATTGTAGCAAAAATACGGGCTAATATCTGGTCATATACTTACAGAAACCTAAGCGTCATGTTTGAATCTGTTACCGGGTCAGCGCTAAAACCGGGTCAGCAGATTTTAGCAAACGTATCCATCCAGTTTCATGAAATGTACGGATTGAGCCTGAATGTCAGGGACATAGATCCGAATTTCACCCTGGGTGAAAAAGCCCGTAAACGAAAGGAAACAATCAACAGGCTTATAGAAGAAGGCCTTTTTGATACAAATAAATCACTATTTCTTCCTTTGGTTCCACAGCGGGTTGCCGTGATCAGTTCTCCCTCTGCTGCCGGATATGGAGATTTCATAAATCAACTAACACATAATCCATACGGATACACATTTAACACACACCTTTTTAAAGCGCTGATGCAGGGAGCAGATGCAGAAGCTTCCATTTTACAGGCGCTGGATAGCATTCATAAGCATTCGGATCAGTTTGATGTAACCGTTATTATCAGGGGCGGCGGCTCGCAGGTTGATCTGGATTGCTTTGACTCATACCTGCTTGCCGCCGGGGTTGCCGGCATGCCCATGCCGGTGATTACCGGCATCGGACACGAACGTGATGAAACGGTTGTAGATTTGGTTGCCCATACTCAACTTAAAACACCAACGGCGGTCAGTGAATTTCTGATCAATGGCGTTGCCCGCTTCGAAGCGTCGCTCGATGAGTATTTTCACAGATTAAAAAGCAGGTATGAAATTCGAATCCGGCAGGAAGAACTGATACTAAATGAGTATTATCACCGAATACGCCAATCCGCTTTCACAATTATTCAGCAGCGGTCACATATCCTGGATTCGGTACTTCAGGAAATTAAAATAGCTGCAAATCAATATGTGGAATCAAAAAAAATACAACTTCAGCGTTTCGAAACATCAGTGAAACATATGGACCCTGAAGTTATTTTAAAGCGCGGTTATACCATTACAACCTATAAAGGAAAGCCTGTTAAAGATTATTCAGTGGTTGGAAAAGGCGATGAAATAAAAACGTATGCCATTAAAAACATCATTGACAGCACAGTAAAAAATGTTAAGATCAGAAAATGAAAAAGAAAAAATTTAACTACAACCAGGCTATTGAAGAAATTAATGGCCTGCTTACCAAAATCGAAAACAGCGAACCGGATGTAGATGAGCTTTCGGACATGGTGAATCATGCACTCCAACTGATAAATCAATGTAAACAGAAATTGCGTGAAACCGAAGAAAAATTAAATGCAGATTTTGATAACCCCGGAAATGATACAATAGCCGATAGTTGAAATCCCGACTTGATTTACACACAAAACACATATTTTCTATGAAACTGAAGTATTTATTATCCATGGTATGCATTA
>QIDJ01000227.1 GCA_003228395.1 Flammeovirgaceae bacterium | reverse complement strand
GTATTCTTTTTAATTTCTTCTCTTGCAAGCACTTCCACATCCTGAAGGGCCTTATTTATAGCAGCTATAATCAAGTCCTGCATCATTTCTTTGTCTTCCACATTGATGATGTCATTATCAATTTCAAGTTTAATCACCTGTTTTTTCCCATTTACAGTAGCTTTTACCATTCCGGCTCCGGCTTCCGCAGTTTCTGTTATGTTTGCCAGATTTTCCTGGGCTTCTTTAAGCTTAGCCTGAACTTCTTTCATTTTGCCAAGCAATTGCATCATATCGAACATATAATCAGATTTAATAATGTATGGTAAATGTAATAATCCCTGGTTAGTTATTTTAGCAAAACTACTATACCTGACCGGGAAAGTTTCAATCCTCTGAAATCTTCTGCATTCGAAAGAAAGGTATAACTGTCTGGGGGCGCCATTTCTCCCTGAAATGTACCATCCCATCCACTCTCAATATCACGTGTTGAAAATAACAGTTCTCCCCAACGGTTGAATATTTCGAGGGAATACGATTTTATAAAAATATATTCAGGTTTAAATATATCATTCAACCCATCGCCGTTAGGCGTAAAAGCTCCGGGAAAAATGAGTAACGGCTTTCGTGCAGTCTCCACCTTGTTGGAGTGAATAGGCTGAAACGTATTGCTAACAGGGGTTGCTTCGATGATGTATTTTACGATCTGATCGTTTGCGCCGTCAATTTCATCGATGTACTGAAATATTTGTCCCAGTGCAATGGATTCAAGCAATACGTCGTTCCGGTCAAATTTTAAAACCGTATAATCGGCAATACTGTCTTTTAATCCGGTAAACTCCGACCATTGCAGGAATACGGCACCTCCGGGATTACTGCCGGTTTGTAAAAAAATACTGCAAATTTTTCCGGTTTCAGCAGAGTTGTTTCCACACATGTCAAGATAACTATGCGTGTAACACGTTTGTGGATATACCTTCAGGTCAGTGCCCAGAAAGGTCGTTGAAAATTCCGAGGTATCACGTGTGAGTAATTTATTGTCAATGCTATATTGTTTTACATAGCTTTCAACCATTTCACCGGTCACTTCCCAATTCAGTTGTACGCCGTCAGACAGAATATCCACAGTGAGGTCTTCAATTACCGGTGGTATGTCGGCAGAAAATGCTTCACCGCACTGTGTTTGCGTTAAACTTTCGGCTCCGTCTGTATAAAGGGTTGTCACCGTATAACAATATTCCGTTTTGCAAATAACCTGCCGGTCATCAAAATTTTGTGTACCAGAAGGTAACGTGATAAAATCGCTAATGGCATTTCGGCTTATGCGGTACCCCGTTTCATCTCCGGTCTCCACATTTTGCCATGAAAGATTAATTTCATTATTTGATAGTAAGAGATTCAGCGAAATGGAGCAAACTACGTTCGACAATACACGCTGGCCACCGCAGGGATTAAGCGCTGATATCCTGAAACAATATTTCCTTGCATCCGGAGAAAAGTCGGATATAATGAGCGCCGTATCACTCCTGTTGAGATCTTTGAAAAACTGAAAAAGCTGGTCATTGTCCTGCGATACTTCCAGCCGGTAGTTTACATTCTGAGGTAAACTAAAGCGGAGGTTAATCCGGTTCAGGCTGTCAATCATGACATTGTTTATAACAGGAGGCAAAATAACGGGTTGGGGTGTAAAACTCTGAGATAAAGAGCCGCAATTGTTAGGAGCATTGACAAGCCTTCCGGTAAGCGTAACCGTGTACGTTTGCGAATCCGGATAGATATGTATCGGATTTGGTCCGCCGCTGTTAACTGTTACTACTGTACCATCGCCAAAATCAACAATATGCGAATCATAGAAGGTGTCCTGTATTTTTACAAGCACCCCATTCCCTTCACAATCTTTTAATTCAAAGACAGGTGTCTCCGATTGCAGCACCGTAACCTGCAGGCTGTCCTGACGCTGGGGATCATTTTGCACTGTAAGATAAACCATAAACGTACCGGGTGAGGTGTAGGTGTTGGCAAGGCTGTCAAAAGTATCTTTCCAGGCAACGGGGTTAGGGTCGTCGCGGCCGAAAAACTGAAATAGCGGCACCTGGTCTTCAGGAATGGCGGTTTTTACGCTTACCTCAAGGGGAGTACACCCCTGGTTATAATTTATTTCGAACCATCCTAATGTGCTGGATATCTGTGCATTGGAATGGGAAAAGGAAATAAACGTAAGGATTGCTGCCAGGTAATATAGCCTTATCTTAAAATTCAAAGTTTACTGTTTTTTACATACGCTTCTGCGGCTGCAATATCATCGTGCAATACCCGGTCGTTTTCAATAACGGGTACATGTACCCGGAAGTTTTCAACAAACAACTCAAGTTCCGGAGAAGTTCGTAACGGCCTCCTGAACTCAAGCGCCTGCGACGCAGTGAGCAGTTCTATCGCCAGAATCGAATATACATTATTCACAATCTTATATACTTTTGTAGCCGCATTTGCTCCCATACTCACATGATCTTCCTGTCCGTTTGACGAAACAATGGAATCAACTGATGAAGGAGTACATAATTCCTTATTTTTACTTACTAACGACGCAGCCGTATATTGTGGTATCATCAATCCTGAATTAATACCCGGATTGGCTATAAGGTAATTGGGCAATCCCCGGCTGCCGCTTATCAACTGATACGTTCTGCGTTCGGATATATTGCCTAATTCGGCTAAACCTACTCCCAGGAAGTCAAGCGCATTGGCCAGTGGTTGCCCGTGAAAATTTCCTGCAGATATGATCTTGTCTTCGTCAGGAAAAATGTTCGGATTATCTGAAACACCGTTGATTTCATTGGTAAATATTTTTTCAGCAAATGCGATGATATCATAACCGGCGCCATGAACCTGCGGGATACAGCGAAAAGAATAGGGATCCTGCACATGCTGCTTTTCGCGATGTATAAGCTCACTGTTTTCGAGAAGTAAAGTAATTTGTGTTGCTACAACAGCTTGTCCTTCCTGTGGCCGTATGCGATGCACTAGTGGATCAAACGCATCTATTCTGCCGTCAAAAACATCGAGCGATAGTCCGCCTATCAGGTTGGCAAGCCGTAAAATACGTTTCGACTGAATGGTACACCATACTCCAAATGCACTCATAAACTGGGTTCCGTTTAATAATGCCAGCCCTTCGCGGGCTTTCAGGCGCAATGGGGACCATTCCATTTCCCCGTTCAATGCTTTTCCTGTCAGTCTTTTTTTATTAAATGATACTTCGCCCAGTCCGATCAAGGGGAGGCTCAGATGTGCGAGCGGCGCCAGATCACCGGATGCACCCAGTGAACCAAACTCATAAATAACCGGACATATGCCTTCATTATAAAAATCAATAAGACGGGTTATTGTATTTAGATGAATGCCCGAGTGCCCGTACGCAAGCGATTGTATTTTCAAAAAAAGCATAAGCCTGACAATCTCTTCCGGTACCTCGTCTCCGGTTCCGCACGCATGCGACATTACAAGGTTTTTCTGCAGTTTTTCAAGATCGTTGCGCTTGATATTTCGGTCATACAGTGAACCGAAACCGGTGTTTATACCATAAATCGGTTCACTGGTAGATGCTATTTTTTGGTCAAGGTACTTACGGCATTTTTGTATCAGTGATACCGACTCTTCTGAAAGGGCGATACTGGCAGAGGTGTTAATGATCTTTTCAATATCATTAATATCAAGATGTGCATTGGAGATATGATGAATTTCAGTCATTCATTTGATTTTTAATTTTTTCGATGATTTCCCCGATAGTGAGCGCTTCCTGTTTGCCAGTGTGCATAGATTTGAATGTAAGTTTTCCGGTTTCCATTTCCTGTGACCCGATAAGTATTACGTATGGAATACCTTTGCGGTCGGCATAATTCAACTGTTTTTTAATCTTTACCTGATCCGGGTAAATTTCTGCGCTGATTCCGTTCGACCGCAGCCTGGTGAGCATTGGAAGCGAAAATGGAACAGCCTCAGTATCTAACGGTGTCAATAACACAGTGGTTGAAATTGAAGTTTGGTCCGGAAACAGGTCTCTCTTTTCCATCACATCATAGATCCGGTCCACGCCAAGCGAAAAGCCTACGCCGGGTATATCCGGTACTCCGTATAAACCTGTCAGGTCGTCGTACCGGCCTCCTCCGCTCAGACTTCCAATGCTCCCATCGTCGATGGTGACTTCAAATATGGATCCGGTGTAGTAAGAAAGTCCTCTTGCCAGCGACAAGTCGAAACGAAGATTCGGGATATTGATTTCTGAATTCTGAATATGTAAAAAAGTTTCTTCCATCTCCTGTAGTCCTGATATCCCTGCCTCCAACGATTGAAACTTCTTCTTTAACCTGGCAATCTTTTCCCGGGTATCTCCCGTCATTTCAAACAGCGAAAACACGTTGTTGATTTTATCACGGTCAAATCCCCCCTTCATTAGTTCTCCGATAACTTTTTCTTTTCCTGTTTTTTCGAGCTTGTCAATGGCGATATAAAAGGCATTTTCTTTGCCTTCGCCTCCGGCTAACACGGATAGCGCTTCCAGTATTTTCCTGTGATTTATTTTTATAGTATAGCCCTCAATACCCAGATTGTTGAATATTTCGTAAATCATCCATACCATTTCCGCTTCATTGATCATTGACCGGGTTCCAACCACATCAGCATCACACTGGTAAAATTCTCTGTATCTGCCTTTTTGCGGCCGGTCTGCCCGCCAAACAGGCTGTATCTGGTATCGTTTAAATGGAAATACCAGCTTGTTGTGGTTCATGGCTACATGCCTGGCAAAAGGTACGGTAAGATCGTAGCGCAATCCTTTTTCGGATACTTTTAGCAGAGAATGCCGGTATCCGTCTTCCAGGTCTTTGGCTGACATAGCTTTAAGAAAGTCACCTGAATTCAGAATTTTAAATAACAGTTGATCGCCTTCATCTCCGTATTTTCCCATCAGCACATTCAGATTTTCCATTCCCGGTGTTTCAAGAGGCTGGTACCCGAATTTCTGAAATACGGTTTTTATCGTTGTAAAAATTAAATTCCTTTTTGCCATTTCGGCCGGTCCGAAATCGCGTGTACCCCGTGGTATGGTAGGTCGCTGATTCTTCATGCATAAACAATATGCGCAAAGCTAAATAAATTCAGTTTAAAGCATAGTGCACCTGAGCTCTTGGGCCAAATCTTATTTTCATGTCAAGTATTGTTGAATTGTTTGGTAATCTCTACCTTTGCACCTCATTTTAGAAAACTGACTTTACTTATTACAGAAATGGGAGGAACGGTACTCAAGAGAAAAGCAAGAAGGAATAAAACCAAATCCAGGATCAGAAAACAAATAATAAAGGTTCAGGGATTTAAACCGGTAATAAAATCCATAGATGTAGAGGCCATTAAGGAGG
>QIDJ01000392.1 GCA_003228395.1 Flammeovirgaceae bacterium | reverse complement strand
AACGCAATCCGGTTTATCCGAAAAACAGGTATGCCAGGAAAATAGCGGATACAATGCCGATCAGGTCGGCCAGCAATCCGGCCGTGATAGCGTACCGGGTTTTACGAATGCTGACGGCGCCAAAATAAACCGCTACCACATACAACGTAGTTTCGGTAGTTCCCTGCATGACCGATGCAAGCCTGCCGGCGAAGGAATCAACTCCAAACGTACTCATTGTTTCCACCATCATGCCCCTGGCGCCGCTTCCACTTAACGGCCGCATAAACGCGGTGGGCAATGCATCTACAAACTCTGTACTAATACCGAAGGCCGAGAATGAATAACGTACACCGTCAACAAGCAGATCCATTGCGCCGCATTCCCTGAACACACCTATGGCCACCAGCATGGCCACCAGAAACGGAATAATTTTAACGGCGATGTAAAAACCCTCTTTTGCCCCGTCAATGAAAGACTCATACACATTTACCTTTTTAATCATTGCCAGCAGAATGAAAAAGATGATCGTGCTGAATAATATGAGGTTGGCTGCCACCGAAGAAATAATGCGGATTTGTTCCTGTGAAAGGGTACTGAAATAGATGATAACAGCTACGATTATGACCGTAAGGCTGCCCAGATATACCAAAATGGTTTTGTCAAGCAGGTTTATCTTTTGATAGATAGAAACAATGATCAATCCACCCAATGTGGCGAAATAGGTTGCCAGGAGAGTGGGTATGAATATATCCGACGGATCAACAGCGCCCATCTGGGCACGGATAACCATAATGTTGATAGGAAGGATGGTAAGTCCTGAGGTGTTGAGCACCAAAAACATAATCATCGCATTGGAAGCTTTTTCTTTTTCAGGATTTATTTCCTGCATGCCTTCCATGGCCTTTAATCCCATGGGCGTAGCGGCATTGTCGAGCCCGAGCATATTTGCCGATATATTCATTATCAGCGGGCCGAAAAGCTTATGATTGGGAGGAACGTCGGGAAATAGCTTGCGCAGTAAAGGGCCCACCGCCTTATAAAACATAGCTACTATTCCGGCGTTTTCACCGATTTTCATTATGCCCAGCCACAAGGTCATAGCTCCGGTTAATCCCAGCGAGATTTCAAAGCCCAGCTTCGACATTTCCATTGTTTTGTTGAAGAGCGCCGGAAATATTTCCAGGTCGCCCATGAAAATCAATTTAGCCAGTGCCACCACAAATGCAATCAGAAAAAAGGAAACCCAGATATAGTTCAGAGCCATAAACGTAAAATTTTACTCATTTACAAGATTAAGCATGTGGCAGGCAGCAATGCCGGCTGTTTCTGTCCTGAGGCGGTGCCTGCCAAGACTTACCTTTTTAAAGTCACTTTCAGTTGCAAGCATCACTTCTTTGTTTGTAAAATCTCCTTCCGGTCCGATCAATACACAATAGTTTCTGCCGGGCATGGCTTCTTTAAACAATAATGCCGGATTTTTATCATCGACTGATGCAATAAATTTCATTTCATCGCTTTTTGTATTATTTCTTATAAATTCTTCGAAATCTATCAGTGGATTTATTGCCGGCAGGGTAGCCCGCACCGATTGTTTGATGGCCGAAATTACTTTTCTATCAAGCCGGCCGGTTTTCAGGGTGGTGCGTTCAGAATGCCTGCAACGAATAAAACTAATTATGTCAATGCCCAGTTCCACACTTTTTTCCACAAACCATGCTATCCGGTCCATGTTTTTGACCGGAGAAATGGCAATGTGGACGGAAAAGTTCTTTTGTGTTTCGCGTACCATTTCAACGATTTCAAATACGCATTTTCTGTAATCCGGTTGCGTGATACGTGCAGAACACAACAGGCCCTTGCCGTCTGTAATATTTATTAAATCGTCCCTGGTTTTCCGAAGCACTTTTATGCAGTGCCTCGATTCTTCTTCATAAAGAAAATGAACTCCGTTTTTTATATCAGGTTGATAGAATAGCTGCATTTACCCGTTGTATTTCGCATGAAGGTCCTTCACAAAGCGGATGTATTCTTCCATGCACTCTGACGATCCCTTTTCTTTCAGTTCAAGCCATGCATCAAATTTTGCAGCTCCTTTAAAGTCAAATCCTCCGGGTCTTTCGCCTGTCGCATCTCCTGCGGTAGCCTGTTTATACAATGCATAGAGTTTCAATAACTCATCATTATCGGGTTTTTGCGGCAATTGTCTTGAGTGAAGTACAGCCTGCTCAAATTTTTCTTTCAAGTCCATTCAGCAAATGATTTATTACACCAAAGTATAATAAATAAAAAAGACCTCCAAAGCATACGTAAACTCCGGAGGTCCTGATCGTATTGACAAATTTCTTACCGCTGATCAATAGCTACATAATCGCGTTCATTTTCGCCAATATAAATTTGCCTGGGCCGGCCGATTGGCTCCTTGTTTTCCCGCATTTCCTTCCACTGGGCTATCCATCCGGGCAGTCTGCCGATGGCGAACATTACTGTAAACATTTCGGTTGGTATTCCAAGAGCTCTGTAAATGATGCCGGAATAGAAATCAACATTGGGGTAAAGTTTTCTTTCAACAAAGTAATCATCCCTCAGTGCAACTTCCTCCAGTCCTTTCGCAATTTCCAGAATTGGATCATCCACTCCCAGCGCTTCCAGTACTTCATCTGCAGCTACTTTGATAATGTTTGCCCGGGGGTCAAAATTTTTATATACCCGGTGGCCAAATCCCATCAGCCTGAATGGATCATCCTTGTCTTTGGCTTTGGCCATCCACTTATCGGTGTCACCGCCGTCGGCTTTAATGGCCTCGAGCATTTCGATAACAGCCTGGTTGGCGCCACCATGCAGAGGGCCCCATAATGCATTGATGCCGGCTGATACCGAAGCATACATACTCGCATGTGACGAACCTACGATCCGGACCGTAGATGTGGAGCAGTTCTGCTCATGGTCGGCATGCAGGATCAGCAGTTGATCGAGCGCCCTGCTTACTACGGGTTTAACCTCGTATTCCTTACCGGGTAACTTAAACATCATATGGAGCAAGTCGGCCGTGTAATCCTCGTATTTCCCAGGATAGTTTACCGGATGGCCTTGCTGATGTTTGTGCGCCCATGCAGCAAATGTTGTAATCTTGGCGATGATCCTGTTGATGCTCAGATTTACATCTTTCCAGGAACTGCTAGGATCGAGTGATTCAGGATAAAATGCCGTCAACGAGCAAATAAGTGAAGACAACACACCCATCGGATGTGCATTTGATGGAAATCCATCCAGGATCTTTTTAATGTCTTCATGCACAAGCGTATGCTCATAGATAGACTCCTGAAAATTCTCTAACTCATCTTTAACAGGAAGACTGCCAAAAATAAGCAGGTATGCAACCTCCAGAAAGCTCGATTTTTCAGCTAACTGGTCTATCGGATACCCTCTGTACCTGAGTATTCCTTTCTCACCATCAAGAAAAGTTATTGCGCTTTTAGTGGATCCGGTATTTTTAAATCCGAAATCAAGTGTGATTAATCCGGAAGCGCTGCGAAACTTGCCAATATCGATGGCAATTTCTTTTTCAGTTCCTTCCACAACGGGAAGTTCGTACGATTTTCCGTTTACTTTAATTTCTGCGTTAATGGACATAATTCGTATAAAATTAAATTATTTAACAAATTTCTTAACACCTCCTAAGATAACGAATAAGCGTCAGAAAAACAGGTATAAATGTCCATTATTATTTTGACTAATTACCACCTAAAATCAGCGGTAACCCATCCTTACCGCTTCCGATAATTATAACTTTTGAATTAGGAGATTCTGCCAGCTTGGTAGTGGCTTCTATTCCACGCATTCTAAGAAGAGCAGTGGTAAGGCTGCTGTTGATAATGGCGTTGGCAGTGGCTTCTCCTTCGGCCGCAATCCGTTTTCTTTCGGCCTCGCTCTTCTCCTTATCCAGGCGAAACTTGTAGGCGAGCGCTTCTTGCTCCTGTTGAAGCTTCATCTCGATCGCGTTTTTAATGTTCGCTGGAAGGTTAATAGACCGGATGAGAAGAGCCCTCATCTGGATGTTATTATTTTCATTGCCCAGTGTTTCGGCCGTCTCCGAAACGATTGTCTGTTCTACCTCCGCCCTTTTGGTAGAGTAAATCTCTTCTGCTGTGTACCTTCCCATTACCTGGCGAACTACGGACCTTACTTCCGGAACAACAAGAACGGTGATGTATCCGCGCCCAAATTTCTCATGCACATAGCCGATCTTGGCTGGCAGGGGATGAAAACGAACCGTTACATCCACGCTGATGGAAAGGCCGCTCTTGTCAAGGACGTCCATTGATTCCTCCGCAGTTTGTTCCTTTATATTGTATTTATACATTTCATTCCAGGGTGCAATTACATGAAACCCCTGGCCATAGACCGTTTCTTTGTCAAGCCCACTTCCAAATTTATGGAAAAGAACGCCTGCCTCACCGGGTCGAATTGTGAGAAATATGCTGCTTGAGAGCGCTATAATAAGTATCAGCCCTATAACTCCTACAGCAATTACCGGTAATAATTTTTTGTTATCCATGATATTTTAAGTTTGTTGGTTTGAACCGGCAAGTTAATGACAATCCATCAACCTTTGAAAGGAATTAACCTGTTTTAAAAAGAGTTACGGCAAAGGTTATTCGCACAGCCGTTTTACTTTGTCGAAGTCTTCATAATATCCCAGGTTGCCGGCAATTGTCCAGTCGAGGCAGGCGCCTTCACGATTACCGATCGAAAACCTGCTGTTTCCGCGACGCGAATAGTAAACCCCGTCCGATGCATTTATGGAAATGGCATAGGTATAGTCATCGATAGCCTCAAGGTGCTGGCTCAGGGTATCAAGCGCTAATCCGCGTTTAAAATAGGCGTCGGCATTAAATTTGTTATGCACCAGCGATGTGGTATAATCCTCAATGGCTTTTCTGAATTTCCCCATACCAAAGTAAACATTGCCCCGGTAGAAATAATATCCGTAAAAATCAGGAGAATCTGCAAGTAACAGATTTACTTCTTTTAACGCAGATGCATAATCGCCGATTTGAATGTAGGTCACCAGCCGGTAGTAGTTGCTCGATGCAATATCGGGGAAAGATTCAGTAAGCAAGGTGAAATCTGACAGCGCTTGTTCATACCTGCCTGCAGCCATATGCACCTTGCCACGCAGCAGGTACGCATAGCCGGAGGAATCCTGACTGCTTTTATTAATAAACGTATCAATGCATTCACCCGCTTCTTCGTACATACCAAGATTCCTGTACGCCATTCCCTGGTACATATACGTAATTGCAATCACGGTATCACGTTGGTTGGCGCTCTCAAAGTCATTGATGCTACAGTTATAATCACCCTTTTTATATCTTGCTATGCCGCGAAAATAGTAATATTTTGCGCGAGTCGAATCCCGGTCAATTGCTCTTGAC
>QIDJ01000393.1 GCA_003228395.1 Flammeovirgaceae bacterium | reverse complement strand
GATATTGACGAGTCGGTATTGATGTCGGAGCTTAATAAGATCATCCTTAAAGCAAGGCGAAAAAGGATGCCGGCGGAAGAACCTCCCATAATACCGCTCATGGCTGATGCGGTGAGTGGTCAAAAGCTGGAGGAGAATGTGAGCGACCGGTTAAATGCGGTGTTACGTCGAAAAGAAAGAGAAATTATCCGGTCTCTGATCAGGTATGGCTATATGGAAGTTGCAGATAATGTTTATTTGTATCAGTATCTGTTTAATGAGTTGGAAGATGTAAAATTCTTCACTCCCGTTTATGAAGAAATTTATAATATGTTCAAAGACGGCTTTGGCAAAGATGAAAAAATGGAGGCTGGTTACTTTCTCGAGCATGGTAGCGAACAGGTAAAAAGCGAGATTATTGATCTGATTACAGACAAATATTCCTTAAGCAATAAATGGAGAGATAAATATAATATATGGGTTCCCAGAGAGGAAGAAATATTACACAGTAAATCCTATACCGACATTGAAAGGCTTAACTATGCGTATATTAAAAAGTTGATCAGAAAAAATTTAACCGAACTCAGGAATGCCAGAACAAAAGATGATCAGCATAAATATCAGATTATTCATATAGAACTTAAGAAAACGGAGAAAAAGATAGCAGGCATACTTGGCATCATTATTTCCGGGTAATAATATCTCCCCGCGATTCTGGTCAGGAGTAAATCCCTATTTATTACCTTTGCAACAGAATGTTTTTTCTTATAAATGTCAATGGAAGAGAGTAATAATATTTTTGATTCGATAGAAGAGGCCATTGAAGCCATAAAAAACGGTGAAGTAGTCATAGTAGTGGACGACAAAGACCGTGAAAATGAAGGTGACTTTATTTGCGCTGCCGAAAAGACTACCCCTGAAATAATTAATTTCATGGCGAAACATGGCCGGGGCTTGATTTGTGCACCCCTTATCGAAGATCATTGTGATGAACTGGGCCTGGAACTTATGGTGGGGAAAAATACAGCCATTCACAATACGCCTTTTACGGTTTCGGTAGATCTGATCGGGCACGGGTGTACCACGGGAATATCTGCAAAAGACAGGGCAAAAACGGTACAGGCGCTGGTAGATCAAAGAACCACACCGGATGATCTGGCACGGCCAGGTCATATTTTCCCATTGAAAGCAAAACGTGGGGGAGTGCTTCGCAGAACCGGTCATACCGAAGCGGCCATTGACCTTGCCAGACTTGCAGGAATGAAGCCGGCGGGAGTGCTGGTAGAGATCATGAATGAAGACGGAACCATGGCCCGTTTACCCGATCTGAAAGTGGTGTCTGAAACCTTCAATCTGGAGCTTATTTCAATAGCCGACCTGATTTCGTACCGGCTTGAAAAGGAGACGCTTATTGAAAAGAAGATACAGGTTCAGATGCCAACAGACTTCGGTGATTTTAACCTGATTGCCTATACGCAAACAAGCACGGGAGATACGCACATGGCCCTGGTTAAAGGTATATGGGAAAAAGATGAGCCTGTTCTGGTACGGGTGCATTCATCCTGCCTGACAGGTGATGTATTTGGGTCTTGCCGGTGCGATTGCGGTCCTCAATTACACAAAGCCCTGGAAATGGTTGAGAAAGAGGGGAAAGGAATTGTGCTGTATATGAACCAGGAGGGCAGGGGAATTGGTTTATTAAATAAGCTGAAGGCATATAAACTTCAGGAAGATGGTCTGGATACGGTGGAAGCTAATATTGAACTCGGATTTGATATGGATCAGCGGGATTATGGTGTTGGAGCGCAAATTCTGAGGGATTTAGGAGTAACAAAACTCCGGTTGATCTCTAATAATCCTAAAAAAAGGGCAGGATTAATGGGCTATGGACTGGAAATTGTGGAGAAAGTGCCTATTGAAATTGCGCCGAATAAGCACAACGAAAAATACCTGAAAACAAAACGCGATAAGATGGGACACGCCATTCTTAAAAACCTGAAAAGTTGAAATATTTTATAACCATAATGTTATTTTCGTTTGCTTCGGTGGCTACGAGCCAGCAATTTCCGTCTGACTACTGGCATGCCGGCAAACTGGTATTAACCGATGGGGATACCCTGCATGGTAATATAAAGTATGATCTGCCCAGGGATCTTGTACAACTTGAAATTGATAACCAGATTTTAACTTACGGGGCTAAAAAAATACTATTTTTTGAAATATTTGATGTAACTGTAAACACCTACAGGCAATTTTACAGCATCCCGTACCACGTATCACCGGGTTATAAAACACCCATCTTGTTTGAAGTGTTGTACGAAGGCAAGCTATCATTGTTGTCACGGGAGTCTATCATACAGAAGACGTCGCATTATAACAACTATTACTGGTCGGGAAGCACTTATACACATAAAGTGCTGACCTACGATTTTTTCTTCCTCACTCCGGATGGGGAATTGATCCAGTTCATCGAAAAGAAAAAGGAACTGCTGATTATCATGAAAGACCGGGCCAGCGAAATCAAGGCCTACATTAAAACAAATAATCTAAAAGTGGATCAGCGGGGTGACCTGGCCCGTATAACTGCATACTATAACAGCATCATCGAAAGTTGATATCACAGTTCCGGATGATTGCATTGGGTAGTTGATAGTTTCTTTTGGAAAAAACATGAATGGCCTACACAATGGATACCTTTGCGGCATGAGCAAACCATTGATTTTAGTTTCCAACGATGACGGAATCACATCCAGGGGTATTCGTTTTCTGGTAGATATCATGAAAAAAATGGGAGAAGTGGTAGTGGTGGCTCCGGACCGGCCGCAATCAGGTATGGGGCATGCCATTACCATAGGCGAAACACTGCGGCTGGAAGAAGAAGACCTGATCGACGATGTAAAGGCGTATAAGTGCAGTGGTACTCCCGCAGATTGTGTAAAACTGGCTAAACATTACATTTTGGATAACCGCAGGCCCGACCTGGTGGTGAGCGGCATTAACCATGGCGCCAATACGTCCATAAGCATATTATATTCGGGAACCATGTCGGCCGCACTGGAGGCAGCCATTGAAGGAATGCCGGCGATCGGATTTTCATTGTGCGACTATTCTTCAGACGCCGATTTCACGCATATTGAAAAATTTGTGGAATCAATTGCAAAACAGGTTCTCAATAAGGGACTTCCGAAAGGAGTGGCCCTGAATGTGAACTTCCCACCGAAACGAAATGAAGCAATCAAGGGAATAAAAATTTGCCGGCAGGCAAGGGCCAAATGGCAGGAGGAGTTTGATCAGCGTATTGATCCGAACGGCAGAAGATATTTCTGGATGGCAGGCAACTTCGTGAATTTTGACAAAGGAGAAGATAACGACGAATGGGCCATTGCCAATAATTTTGTATCAGTTGTACCGTGTATTTTCGATCTTACCGCCCACCATGCTATCAGTATATTGAACGATGAGTGGGATATTGTAGGTGAATGAGCCAGGATATGGATTTATAATTTTAATCTGTATTTGACAAAGAGGTTAAAGGCCGGTATGGAATTATCAAACGTACGGCCATATCCCGGTATGGAATACACTTCCGGCTCATAGTCATTATTGAAATTCAGGAGTTTCCGTAATCTGAACTTACTTCCAAGAAAAATCCGGTCATTCATCTGCCGCTCCGAAATCAGAATAATTTCATACCAGGTTGCAGTCAGACCAGGATGATGAAAGTCAATCAGATTATCAGCCCAGACTTCACTCTCAATAATTATCGTGCCCTGGTCTTCGAAATTACTTGTACCGTACATAAATCCCAGTGCAAGGTAATTTTTAGGAACAATTTCTCCTCCATATGCCAGACCGGCCCGGTAGTAAATGCCGGAAGATTCATACGATCCATTTTTAATCGCATCGTCAGGGGTGAGTTGGCCGTATCCCAATTCACCGATGACCTGTAATTTATCTTTTATTGTGATTCCTGCTGCAATTTCCATTTTCTTTTCAAAACCTGACGGAAGGGTGAATATTTTTCCATAATCCAGCGCAATGTCAAAGCTGATCTTCGGTTTCGCACTCACGGAGTCAGTTTCCTGGCCGGATACCAGCAATGGCAGCAAAGCAAGATATGTGCTAAAAATATACTTTAATGGTCGTTTCATTGCTGTTGCATATTCCAAGTGTATCGGCACAAACCACGTAAATGGAATCAAAGGATGATTCCAGGACTTCTGTAAACCGGCTGATCACATCCACATAATTTTTTTCATTCCTGATAAATTGCCGTTCATAGGCTATAATCAGGCTATCGGTAAATGCTTGCGTATAATCCGGGCCAGGAGAATAGGTGAGGACCACAGCAGAAAGGTCTGCTGTAATTGACAAGGGCAGAATGTATGCATTGGTCGTATCCTGATAGTTGGTTATAAGGGTTGCATCCAGCCGGTTTATTTCGGTAATAGCCACCACCGACGGGCTGAAACCAGCTTTTCTGTAAAATTGCAATGATACGAATGGTTCTTTGTCATAGGAATCACAGTTTTCACATTCACTGCAGCCGGCAAGGAAAAATATCGCCATTACCGGTAATAATATTTTAGCAAAAATATGGACTGTGTTGCCTGACACAATAAAATTAATAAGGATCAACATCAAAGATAAGGTTGATATTCCGAAACTCCTTTTCCTGTTTTATTTCAAGCGCTTTTTTCTTTATTAAATCTTTGGCTTTTGGCAGGTTTACCTTCTCTCTTTCAAGTTTGATCAGAATTTCCCATAAATAAAGATTTCTGATTTTTTGAATGAGTCCCTCATGAGGGCCAAGTATGCGGGATGTTCCGAATTTATCGGCTAACAAGTCCGTGAGTGTTTGCGCAGCTTTCTTGCAAAGTTCCTGGTTTTTATGTTTCAGGGTAATGTTTATCATACGGTAAAACGGGGCATATTTATATTGTTCCCGCTCGGCAATTTCAATCTGGTAAAAACGTTCATAATTATGCGCTTCAATCATTTGCAGAATGGGCTGATCGGGGTTATACGTTTGTATTATCACCATTCCTTTCTTATCTCTCCGTCCTGCCCGGCCGCTCACCTGGGTAATAAGCTGAAATGTCTTTTCATGCGACCTGAAGTCAGGGAAATGCAGCATACGGTCCGCATCGAATATGCCCACTAAAGCCACTTTATTGAAATCAAGACCTTTGCTTACCATTTGCGTTCCAACCAGGATATCGATAATCCCATTTTCAAAATCTTCGATAATCGATTGGTAGCCATATTTTAATCTCGTGGTATCAAGGTCCATTCTGCGCACTGTATTGTCAGGAAACATCAGTTTCAGATCCTCTTCCAGTTTTTCGGTGCCATAGCTCTTTGTTTTCAGCGTCGTCGAGCCGCATGAAGTACAGGCAACCGGAACTTTTTCATTATACCCGCAGTAATGGCATTTTAGTTCATTTTTATACAGATGGTAGGTGAGGCTTACACTGCAATTTAAACACCGCGGTATCCACCCG
>QIDJ01000288.1 GCA_003228395.1 Flammeovirgaceae bacterium | reverse complement strand
TCTCGACGTCATGACTTAAGATAATGGTTGCCATAGTATAGGTGGTTTGGTTACAAATAAATGTTTGAACTTACAATTTAATGAAAATATTCAATTATTGAAATAAAACCATAAGTTATTGCTATTATGAAGCAGCTGAGGCAACCACATTTCCGTACCCATCCACTATATTAATCATTTATTTAATAGTATGTTGATGAGAATGATGCCGCGGATTTTTGCTATGCTGAATTACCCATATGACATCTTTTTGTGTCTCCGAATCTTGCAAAACCAAACGCCTATTCCGGCATTGAGTGGCGTGGAATAATCCAGCCCTTACTAAATTTAATAAGGAGACTACTCATCGGATAACCTCCTTTTTTTACGGTATGAAATTTTACCATGCCCGCATTTTGAATAAATCGCAAGCTATGCGGAAAAAATATTAATTCAGAAAGTAAGCCAAACCTGACAAATATCATTGCAGCTTGTTGTATAAGTATTGATCTTATTGAGCATATATGTTATACACCAAAATTACATTGTTATGCCAGTAAGAAAACTCAAAAATTTCCTGGATGAGAAAAACGTTAAATACACTACAATCTCTCATTCCAAAGCGTTTACTGCGCAGCAAGTGGCGCATTCGGCCCATATTTCCGGTAAGGATATGGTTAAAACCGTTATGATCCTGATTGACGGAAAAATGGCCATGGCTGTACTTCCCGCTTCCAGACACGTGGATTTTCAACTGTTAAAAGAGGCTGTTGGTATAAAGAACATCACCCTGGCCAGTGAAATGGACTTTAAAAATCTTTTTCCGGAATGTGATGTAGGCACCATGCCGCCGTTCGGCAACCTGTACGACATGGAGGTATATGTGGACATGAGCCTGGCAGAGGACCATGAAATTGCTTTTAATGCCGGCTCGCATACCGAACTTATCCAAATGGCCTGGGAAGACTTTGAGCGGCTGGTTAGCCCCGTTGTGATCCGGTTTGCCATGGAAGAAAGTGTGGTTTAGTTACTCGCTTCATCGGTTATCAGAAGCACAAAATAATGGCGGCTTTTATTCTTGGCGTGCAATCTCATTTTCACGCCAGGACGCCAAGAGGCCAATACGCTAAGAATTCAATAATTCAGCAACAAAAAAAACATCGCGACTATGCGGCTTTGCGAGCAATTTTTTATGCCTGTTGAATTATATTTCTTTTACAAATCCAATATCCGGGTCAGGCCCGCTTTTTTGGCCATTTGCACAGCCTGTGTCAGTTCGCCGGTACTTAGTCTGCGGCTAATCTCCGGATACGTATTGTTATTTACTTTTCCTGAAGGGTAATATTGCCCCATTACATTCACCAGGGTGGTAGGCGAAATTTCGTCCGCAATAAAATCAAAAATACGCCTGCTATCATCGGACGAACCGGGCATTACCAGGTGGCGCAACAGCAAACCTTTTTGAGCCAGGCCATGCGCATCAACTACCAAATCGCCTACCTGCCGGTGCATTTCTTTGATCACCTGCCGGGCTGCTGCCGGATATTCCGGGGTTTTTAGATAGCGTTTGGACATATCCTCATTCCAGTATTTAAAATCCGGCATATAAATGGTTACAATGCCTTCCATCAACCGGATGCTTTCCATGGAGTCAAATGCGCTGGTATTATACACAATGGGCAGGCGGAGTCCCTTTTCAATAGCGAAAGGCATTGATTCAAGGATTTGCGGAACTACATGCTCCGGCGTAACCCAGTTGATGTTGTGGCACCCTTTGTCCTGCAGTTCAATCATCATTTCCGCTATCCTTTCCGCCGATACTTCAACGCCTGCCTCCTGCTGGCTGATATCGTAATTCTGGCAAAAGACACAGCGTAAATTACACCACGAAAAAAAAATGGTGCCGCTCCCGTTCCATCCGCGAAGGCAGTTTTCTTCACCGAAATGCGGAAAATAACTGGATACCCTGGCATGTCTTCCCGTACGGCATACTTTTTCCTGATTTTGCAGCCTGTTAACCCCACACTCCCAGGGACAAACCCTGCATGCTTCAAGGTCCCGGATGGCCTTGTCAATTCTATTTTGAAGTATGCCGGACTCGTGCAATTCAAGATATGCTGGCGTCTTCATATAAAATTGTTTATTAAAATTACAAAAAATATCCGCTTTTATAAAAATGCATTTATTATCTGAATCTGATCTTTACTACCGTAAATATGCACTCAATACGGTATCATGTTTTATCTTAGAAAATTAACTTTTCCCGGATGTCCACTCATTATTTTGATTTTAAAAAGATTTAAATTATGTCCAATGGCAGATCTCTTTACTACCACCCTCGAAAAATTTGATTCCAATCTCTGGGGATACCATTTCCCGGTCCCGGCAGCCGTTGCCGAAAAATATATCGAAGGCACGAACAGAAGGGTGCTATGCACGATTAACAATCACCTGACCATCCAGAGCGCCCTGATGCCGTCAGGCGATGGCTGGTTTATACTTGTAAATGAACGTGTAAGAAAAAAACTTGGATTACAGGCTGGAAACAGGGTTGAAATTTCCATATCAAAAGATCATTCGGACTATGGAATGGAAATGCCGGAATCGTTCCACGTACTGATGGATCAGGATCCGGAGGGTAAAGCTTATTTTGATCAACTCACACCCGGTAAAAAAAGAAACCTGATCTACATTGTCGGAAAAGTAAAAAATGTGGACAGCCAGCTACGTAAAGGGATGGCTATTCTGGACCATCTGAAAGAAGCTGAGGGAACGCTCGACTTCAAAGTATTGAATCAAAAAATCAAGGCTTATAATAGACACAGGTAAGATAAAAATAGATATTCAGATGGTAAAGATTTCTCTTACGCCTATCCGCAACCAATGACAACTTTTTGTAACATATTGTAAATAAATGCATTCAACTTATATAAAATGACTATAGTTGTATGTTTGGCTAACCACGCCATTTATATGGAAAATAGCTGCTAATCTGCCATTTAGAAGATTTAATCATTAATAGGAATCGCCGCGCCCGGACGATCCGTTCGTACGGGCGGGAAGAATCTTTGACTATCCGTACACTGTCAATATACAGATTCCTGCCAGCCAGCCGGCTGGCTTCCCTGCCCGCCGTACTTACGTACTAAGGCCGAAACGGCAGTACAGGCAGGGTCAGAATAACAGTACGCCTTTTTGTACAGCCCCTGGTACTCGTATAAATTCATTCGTACACATATATTGTTTAATTTCGGTAAATATGACGAAAGTCATTGCGCCAGTTTCTGCGAATTTGTACTTTGTTGGTAATTAGGGATAATATAAGCAAAAAATAGCAGCCATGAAAAATCCATTTTTCTTAGTATTATTGATTATAGTACTGCCTGCAGTGGTATTTTCAATGCCGGCATTTGTAGCGGCTACGTTTATCGGAGGTCTTTACATGGTCATCCATGGATGGTATAAAGCCTTAAAAACCTCACATAGCTGATCCGGATATCCGATAAATGCTGCAATTGAAATAAACCGGAGAAAAAATACCGGATCGGATATTTTCCGGCTGAAAGGCAGTAAAAGCTTCAACTCATTGTATGCTTCAACGGAATACAAAAATTCTGTTTTTGATGTAAAAGCATAATTATCTTTACAAACTAACCATTCCGAAGATATGAAAACAGGAACATTTATAGCAATGATATTTCTTATTCTGGTTGGTATTGCGCACATATTTCGTGCAATAATGCAAGTGGATGTGACAGCCGGCGGGTATTATGTACCTATGTGGATGAGCTGGGCTGCTGTGGTTCTGACCTTTGCATTATCAGCAGCAATATGGAATGAGCACAGGAATAAAAAAGGAGATTAACTTCCTCTAAGTACACTCGGTTTTACGAAAATAACAGCGGTACCTGTTTTTCTAACTTCATGATTTTTCCAACGCTTGTTCCTGCATGCGAACCAGGGCGTCCAGAATGGTATGAAATCCCCGTTCATCAGTCTCAATAGTGAATTCACTTTTCTTGTAATTCACATCCACCTGGGTGTGTTTATCATAGTATCTTTCAGAAAGCCTGAAAATAAAATTGCCCTCCGGCACGTTGGGGAGCTTTTTAAACAGCGTTTTAGCCTCTTCCAGGTTTAGCCCCCTTAAATAAAACTCACCTACAGGCAAATAGCTTTTTACTGCATATTTGATTCCATAAACCACACAATATCTGATTACTGTCATTTTGGGTGTAATATTCTGTAAAAATCAGCATGAATATAAGCCAAAACAACCGCTTTTGGTTCGACGGTCAATTATTTCTTATTAAATAAGCTGGAAAGTGAATTTGGCACGGAAGTAGCTTGCCTAGCCGGCCTTTAGGAGAATGTGAGGTGCGGGTGGGTGAGCGATCTTTGCCATTGTTGTGAGAATACAGGTGACAATACATGCAACCTGCCTCAATTTTAAAAAAAGTTTGGTAACGAAAAGCAAGTTACAATTATCAGGATGGAGTGTAAATTGTACGTCCGGCTACGTTTCTATTTACTAACAGCTAATGGGTTGCTATTGTTTGAGTATTTTATTTAAACCCGTTACCGAAATAGTTGCGATCAGCGCCCCCAGATAAGCTATGGCTGCACCGGCCATTACCATTGAATATCCTGCCTCGACTGAAATTATAATCGCAATTACCGTGCTGATCACTGAAAAGTAGCCGTTCACACCCCATGCCCAGGGAATTTGCAGCTCGGACGAAGAAGACAAATAGCGAATGGCAACGGGAAAAGGCATGCCCATCAGGTAGGCAAGCGGAATAATGAATACGAGCGTTAACGCTAGCTTTACGGATAAAGAACCGGTCACAGTTACTTCAAGAACAGGGCCCAGAATAAAGTTATATATCAATAACAACAATACAATGGCGGCCAATACCTTTCCGGGTCCGCCAGTTCGTTGACTGATACGCGATGAACGAAAGCTCCCCAAACCGGAACATACCAGCAATAACGTGATCACGAAGGCTGCGGCATAAACCGGGCTACCCAGGTAAAGTGTCATCTGCTGAATCAGCACGATCTCCACAAACATATACCCGATACCGATTGCACCGAAATAGAAAAAAGTAAATCCGCTGCCACCTTTTTTCCATCCGATTTTCAGTAGCGGTAAAATAATCAAAACAAATCCGGCTATAAGTATCTGAGCAAGCGTAAGTACCACGATCAGGTATCCTAATTCAAAATAAGGCAATGACTCGTCACCGAAATTTGCAGTTAAACCGGGAATGGTTTTCAGTTTAAGAAACTGCGAAAAATAAGGCCGGTTATCGGTAGCGGGGTTAATATTAAAGTCGTAACCTGCAAGAAACTGATCGTGTGTCTCAGGCGACAGTATCCGGTCAAGATACCCAAAAAAGTCGTCATCCTGCAGCATGTTATATACCATCCGGGAATGGACCTCTGATCCCGGCAATAACGCCGGATCAAACATCATTTCGTTACAAAAATCAACTGCACGCTGAATTTCAACCGTATCAACCGGCGATCGTTTTACAAGAAATGTGATTGTTC
>QIDJ01000308.1 GCA_003228395.1 Flammeovirgaceae bacterium | reverse complement strand
GTATTTTTCCTTGAGCACGGTCATATCGTGCTTATCGCCATACACGATATCACCCAGCCAGATCCAAAGGTCCGGATTGTTTTTGCTTACCGCATTAAATATGGGCAGGGGTAAAAATTCACGCGCGCACGAGCCAAAGGCGATGATCATGTCATCGTTTTCGTTTTGAGGTACTTTATCAGATGAATCAGCTTTTTTAGAATTACACCCATAAAGCAGGAGAAGGAGCATAAAAATCAAAATCGGTCGTTGCATAATTGCCTGGATTAAAAAAAATGATCAGGTACGTAACAAAACGTCCAAAATAGTTGTTATTCTCATGAAATAAAACAAATCATGATTCGTACAGATACACTCTTTTTACCCGTTCGCTCACTGAAGTAAATATTTCATAGGGTATGGTTTCCGATGCAGCAGCAAATGCCTCAACTGATTGATTGAGTCCGAAAATCTCCACTTCATCTCCTTCTTTCACCTCTATGCCTGTAATGTCAACCATCGTCATATCCATGCACACACCGCCAATCGTTGGCGTCAGTTGTCCGTTTATCCATACACTGCCCCGGCCATTACCCAGGCGCCTGCTGAAGCCATCGGCATAACCAATAGCTATGGTAGCTATTGTAGTATTTTTCGTTGTTTTCCCTTTCCTGCCGTACCCCACTGTCTCCCCTGCGCGTATGTTTCTGATTTGGGAGATTACGGATTTTAACCTGCTCACCGGTTTCAGTTCAGGACTGATCTTACCGGTAGGATCGAACCCATACAACCCGATCCCCAGCCTCACCATTTCAAACTGGTCATCCGGATAATGTAAAATTCCGGATGAGTTTAACAAATGACGCACCGGTTGTATGTGAAGTCTGGCAATAATCAGGTCTGAAGCTATTTTGAACTCGTTTATTTGTTGCTGTGTAAATGCGTTGTGTTTGGTTTCGTCCGCACCGGCCAGGTGCGAAAAAATACCGGTAACCTCCATATTTTTGTTCGCACTCACTATTTCCAGCATTTGTTCCAATTCGTCCGGATCAAACCCCAGCCGGTTCATTCCCGTATTGAGTTTCAGGTGTATGCTGATCCGTTTGTTATGTTGCCGCGTAAATTCATCCAGTTCTTCCAGCATCCCCAGGCTGAATACCTCCGGTTCAAGGTTGTATGCAGCCATTTTATCGTAACTGTCCGGGGCAGGATTCATCACCATAACCGGAATGTTGATGCCGTTTGACCGCAAAGCAATGCCTTCATCGGCATACGCTACACCGAAATAATCCACTTTATGAAACTGAAGCAAATGTGCGATTTCATAATTGCCGCTTCCATATCCGAATGCCTTCACCATGGCCATTACCTTTGTGCCTGCCTTCAGCCTTTTCCGGTAACAGTTGAGGTTGTGGATCATATTCGAAATATTTATTTCAAGTGTAGTATGGTGTATTTTATCAGTCAGCGCCTTCACTATATTTTCCATTTTAAAAGCTCTTGCACCTTTTACAAGTATTAATTGGTCGTGGAAATTAAAGCGATCAATTTCGTTTAAAAAAGTGCGGGTATTGCTATAAAACAAAGAGCCATCCGGGAAGAAGGACTTGTGTAATGATATGTCCTTCCCGATTCCGATTACCCTGGAAATTCCGTATTCCCGGGTCATTTCAGCCAGCTTGTTGTATAATTTTTTATCAGGAAGCCCCGATTGAAGTATATCTGAAACTATCAGAATAGCTTCGGGTTTTTGTCGTTGCCGGTTCATGAAATCCAGCGCCATCTCCAGCCCGTCGAGGTCATTATTATATGTGTCATCAATCAGGTAACATCCTTTAATCCCCCTTTTCAACTCCATACGCATGTTGACTGCACTGAGAAGCCCTATACCCTCCTGGATTTCCTGTTCTGCGTAACCAAAATGGAGCAGTACTATAATGCAATGAACCAGATTTTCAAAAGATGCCGGATCGGTAAGTGAGGTGTGAAAAAGAAACTTCTTTTTATTGAAATATACACGTAATCTTTCTTCATGAAGCTTTATTTCAACCGTGGCTTTTTTCTTATCCGACCAGGCAATAAGTAACTGGTCCTTTTGGGCTTTTTCACGGATTACCTTATCCATTACGGAATAATCCGAACGGTAAATGATCACCGGGCAATTTTCAAATAGGCGGAATTTCTCTTCCGTTTTTTGTTTTCTCCCGGAAAAGCCGGAATCATGAGCTGCTCCGATATTGGTAAATATCCCTAACGAAGGGCGAATGACCGGTTCCAGCCGCTGCATCTCACCGGGCTGCGAAATGCCGGCTTCAAATACAGCGATATCGTGGCTGCTGTTTATCCTCCATACCGATAGCGGCACACCTACCTGCGAATTATAACTGCCGGGGTTTTTTACGACATGATGGTTACCTGAAAGTAATGACGAAAGCCATTCCTTTACTACCGTTTTACCGTTGCTTCCGGTTATTCCCACCACAGGCAGGCTATGCCGTTGCCGGTGGTAGCTTACTATCTTTTGCAATGCAAGCACTGTATTATCAACAAGGATTGCGTTACATTTTGCTTTTTGCAAGGATGAAATTGCAGATGCTTTTTCGATTATAAACTGCTCAATTCCTGACTGGAATACATCATGAATAAAGGAATGACCATCATGCTGCTCCCCTGAAATGGCAAAAAACAAACCGCTATCGGTAGTAGATCCCTGCGAAATCTTTCTGCTGTCAAGTAACAGAGTTTTTACAGCGAGGTTGGCTGTTCTGCTTATAACCTTTCCTGATGTAATTTTTTCAAGATCGTCAAAGTATAGCATGAGGTATCAGATAATCAGCCTCATTTCGTACTGGTCAAGCTGATTTTCAAAACCAATATTAAGAAGAAATGTTTGCATTGATTCGGATTTACGGTCCACATTGATAATTGTCAACAGCTTTGTATGGCAGTGATGATAGATGTGCCGCATCAATGCCTTTCCTGCGCCCTTGTTTCTGAAAGACTTTTTTACAGCGATATGACTTATTCGGCCTGTCGCAGGCTGGTAAATGGCATATCCAACCGGTTTTCCCCCGCAGAATGCTTCAAGAACGGTTTCGTTTTTGGTATTTCTTTTGATCATTTCGAGGCTGTCAAGATAGGAAGGAACGTAATCGAAATATGTTAAAAACAGGTCCCAATCCGGATGGGAGATTTGCTGAATAGAAATATCCTTGCTCACGTCCCCAACTTTAAAATTCAGGGGGTTCAACCTAAAACATTTGTAGTCCCTGGTTTTGACAAACCCGAGTTTTTTATATGCTTTAATTGCCGCATGGTTGTTAATCAAAACTTCCAGGATACATTGCTGAATACCATATTCCATAAACATGGGCAGCAGATATTGAAACATCTGCTGCACTAAGCCATTTCCCCTGAACTCAGGTATAACACCCGTTCCTCCGTTGTATGCTGTCTTTTCTCCCTCATATTGGCTGATACTCGTAAAAATAAAGCCCGCCAGTGTATCCGAATAAAAGGCGCCTGCCGACAAAGAGAAGTTTATATCAAGTTTATCGACAAACTTCTTTATGAAATGTTCTCTGGTAAGCTTAAAATGGATGGGGTAATCAGAAAACGCATTTTTAAAGGTCCGGTGCATAGTATCGAGATCTTCCAAACCAAGCGATCTGATCATGAATTCGTGCGTTACTCCAATCACGGTTAAAATAATTTGGTTCTACTGTTTTCTGAGGAATGATTAAATACGTAAATATTTTTTATTGAAATTATCAATTATTTCCTGCCCGGTGATACTTACCTGAAAATTTATATAAATGATCGGTCATTCTCTGAATAAACTGCATAAAAATATCATCATATTGTTGTATCTTACGTACCTGCTGCAACCTTTTTAACCGAATTTTCGTTAAATTTGTCAACCTTAACATAAACTGTTGCTACGCTTGAAAACAAGCACGATTTTCTGTCTGATCATTTTTGCAATATACATTGCAGGAGCAAGCGCTATTGCCGGCACTAACCCCCAACAGGATGGCCCGTCAACTCCCAGCCAGGAAGACAAGGAAGACAACCGCACGTTCAGCAAGTCATTATTATCCGGTGATTCATTAGACGTTCCTGATGATGAAGAGAAACATTCAACATTACTTGATGATGAAAACGAATCTGGCGCTTTGAATGAAACAAGACCTGATTTCAGTGGAGAATCTGATTTCTATGACGACGAAGACGAAACTTCAAATTCATTTATATCATTTAATTTCCTCTATTACCTGCTTGAAAAATTCAAGTTCACAAACTCCCTGGATTATTAGTCCCTGACTGACCGACCGGCTGTCTCCACATCCAACAGGTTGTAATTACTGATGATAAAACCCGATAATGTCATTTAAATCTTATTTTACGGGTTACCTCTGTTCCTGACGTAAAATCTGTAATTTTGCGGTTTGTAATCAGGCCCATACCGGGAAAGTAATGCCAAAAGCCATCAAACAGTCACATACCAATGTAAAATTTGAATTCAACGGCCGGGAACGCATCGAAATATTTGGCGCCCGCGAGCATAACCTGAAAAATATTGATGTTTCTTTCCCCAGGAATAATCTGATCGTGATCACCGGCATAAGCGGCAGCGGCAAATCTTCACTGGCTTTTGACACTATTTATGCAGAGGGCCAGCGGCGGTATATGGAAAGCTTTTCGGCTTATGCACGATCTTTTATTGGCAACCTCGAGCGCCCGGACGTTGACAAAATCAACGGACTCAGCCCGGTTATATCCATCGAACAGAAAACCTCCTCAAGAAATCCAAGGTCCACCGTGGGCACCATGACCGAGATTTATGATTTTATGCGTTTACTGTATGCACGGGCTGGTGAAGCCTTTTCCTACCTGACAGGAAAAAAAATGGTCAGGCAGTCCGAAGAGCAGATTGTGGACCATATCATGAGTTTTTTCGATAACCGCCGGCTTACCCTTCTCGCTCCGGTGGTGAAGGGCCGGAAAGGACATTACCGTGAATTGTTTCTCCAGATAAGAAAAAGCGGATATACCCGTGTGCGTACGGATGGCACTATTCAGGATATTACACCTAAAATGCAGGTGGACAGGTATAAAATCCATGATATTGAAATCGTGATTGACCGGGTAATAGTAACCATGAAAGACCGGTACAGGATATCAAAATCTATTCAAACAGCGCTGAAAGAAGGAAAAGGTGTCATAATGGCCCTTGATGAAAATGATGTAGTGCATCATTTCTCGAAATATCTGATGGACCCGGAAACAGGCATCTCTTATGACGAGCCGGCGCCAAATACGTTCTCCTTTAATTCCCCGTACGGCGCCTGTCCACGTTGCAATGGCCTGGGAACCATTGACGAGATCACAGAAGAAACCATTATCCCCGATAAAAATATCAGCATCAGCAGAGGGGGTATAGCCCCTCTTGGTGAATACCGCGATATCTGGATTTTCAAAAAACTGGAAGCGCTGTTAAAGAAAAACGGGTACAGCCTGACTACGCCTATAAAAGATTTTCCTGAAACCATCCTTAAAATTATTCTTTACGGCGAC
>QIDJ01000274.1 GCA_003228395.1 Flammeovirgaceae bacterium | reverse complement strand
TTTTTCCTCCGGCAAAATGGGCAGTGAAGCCATGAAAAATTTGAAAAAATTTCAAAAACTACCTGATAAATACAACGGGAAACAGCTCTATGATTCACTCAATAAAATTTTAGAAATGCAAAGTTATTTTACTTGGCTGACGTTTAATTACCTGGTTATGAATGGAGATTACACCGATGAATTATTCCTCTATTATGACGAGCGTAATAATAAATTCAACATTATTCCCTGGGATTACGATGATGTTTTTTCTCCTGCACCCCATGAAGGTTGGAAAATACGAAATTCCACATTAAAGAATGAACTTCTTTACTCCTCCGAAGCGCATTTTGACCGGATAATTGATAGTGATACGTATTTATATGATCAATATAAGAAAACTTTTAGCAACGTTCTGGATCAACTAACCTCCTCCTACCTGGAGCTATTGTTTATCCAGATCGAACAAGAGTTATACCCGTACTTTACCAATAAAGAAGTGATTGAACAGTCAAAATACGACCATAGTGGATTAACGAACCTGGACAAACTGCATGCGGATATGATTAAACATTTTAATTTTTTGACGGATCGCATAAAAATCATTCAGGAAAAGCTCAAATACAGCGAGGTTCATTAACTATTTTTCGATATTGTGTACATTACTTGCCGTTTATGTTTACAGATTACCTGATTTTTTATCGTAACAGCATAATCATAAAAACCAAAATAATAATCGAAACCGGGTGACTAAAAATATTTTCCATTGGGTTAAAATTAACGAATTGCCGTATATTGAAATTTGATTTATCAGGTAATCCAAAAAATGTTTGTTCAATTCATAAACTGTAACATGTTCAGGATGACACCATTTCGTGTGAATCTTATTTTATTCGTAGGTATATTTTTGATTGGTGCATGTCGCAAGACCCCGAATGAGGTGCAGTCTGATAATACTGAGCTGCCTGAAATCAAGGTGATCGATTTTGACATGGATAAAATAATTAAACGTGGTAAAGTCATTGCGATCATCGAAAATAATTCAACCGGTTATTTCATTTACAAGGGGCAGACCATGGGCTATGAATACGAGTTGCTTACCCACTTTGCCGGCTATCTTGGAATTGATTTTGAAATGATTATTACAAAAAACCTGAAGGACGCATTTAATAAATTGCACACCGGCGAAGGCGACATTATTGCCTTTCCGCTAACGGTCACCAGAGAACGTAAAAAGAAAGTGATGTTCTCCGATTATCAATATACGGTCAGGCAGGTGCTGATACAACGAAAACCGGATAACTGGCGCCAGTTAAAAATCCATGAAATTGAAAGCAAACTTTTACGTAATCCGGTTGACCTGATCGGAAAAAGTGTACACATCAGGTATCACTCCTCTTATTTGCCCCGTATGGTAAATCTTGCTGAAGAAATTGGCGGAGATATTGAGATTATTGAGGAAGGGCCGGAATATGAAACCGAAGATCTGATAAAAAGAGTGGCTGAAGGAAAAATCAAATATACGGTAGCGGACGAAGACATTGCGCTGGTAAATGCCACCTACTACCCGGATATTGATGTAAAAACGGCTGTCAGTTTCCCTACCCGGATCGCGTGGGCGGTAAGGCGAAATGCCTTCCTGCTTCACGATACCATCAATGCATGGCAAAGAAAAATTAAAAGCGAACCAACCTTTAATACCATATACAACAAATATTTCAATAGCCCGAAAACTACGTTGTCACGTGTAAAAAGTGACTATTTTTCATCAGGGGGTGGTAAAATATCTGCATACGATGAGTTAATTAAAGAAAATGCCCGCAGACTGAACTGGGATTGGCGATTGCTTGCCGCTCAGATTTTTCAGGAGTCAAAATTCGACCCGAAAACCAAATCGTGGGCCGGGGCAGTCGGGCTGATGCAATTGATGCCGGCAACCGCAAAGCAATATGGTGCTGAGGACCTGCTTGATCCCGGGCAGAATATCCGGGCAGGTACAGCATATCTGATCTGGCTTGAAAACTACTGGAAAGAGCGGATTGAGGATCCCGCAGAAATGAACAAATTTGTTCTGGCCTCGTACAATGTGGGGCTCGGACATGTAATTGACGCCCGGGCGCTGGCTGTGAAAAATCGTAAAGATCAGGACGTATGGGAAGGAAATGTTGCGTATTACCTTGTGATGAAATCAAAACCTGAATTTTACAAAGATCCGGTAGTAAAATCAGGATATTGCCGGGGAGATGAACCCGTAAATTACGTAAAATCGATTCTGAACATTTATCAGGATTACAAAGTCAATTTCCCTTTCTTTGGCAGGTGAATTTTTGGAAAATGACCCAAATAAACCCATTTCTTTAATCCCGTAGTTTTTTAACAATCCTTTTTTATCTTGTAAAACTTGCAATATTTCACTTTTACTAAGCATTTTATATTTTTATTCAAAGTTACATAATTTTCAAACTGTAGGACGTAATAAACCAATCTTCCAAACAGTTGCTAAAAAGGGCAAAAACTACTCCAGCTGATCCACTATTTTTCCAAAATCAAGCGACTCCCAGGTTCGGAAAATATCCTTACGCGACATGATCTTATTCATGATGACATTCTGTTTTTTTCCTTTTGCCAATGCTTCGGAGTACCGCAAATGTTCGTTAAACGTAACCATGGAATATTGCGGGATCCATTTTTCAGGATACAGGTCATAAAGCCTGGCTTCAATCTGCATTCTGACAAGAAACGCCTCATCTGCAACCAGATCTCTCATTTCAACAAAATTTTGTAAGGCAAGGTCCGCAATGGCATCGGCGTCTGGTTTTCGTTGGGTCTGATATTTTTCAAGCGCAAAATTCCAGTTGTCATCACATTCATCCAAAATGTCGTTAAACACACGGCAGTCCTCAAAACCACAATTCATGCCCTGCCCGTAAAAGGGTACAATAGCATGAGCCGCATCGCCGATGAGCATGGTTTTGTTTCGTACCCAAGGATAACATTTTACTGTAACAAGTGAAGAGGTGGGGTTTGTAACCCAGTCATCGTAGATCGATGTTCCTAAATATGCCAGCGCATCGGGAAAATATTCATTGAAAAGATTTGAAATATCAGTATCAGAACGAATGTTTTCGAAAGATACCTCACCCTGAAAGGGTAAAAATAAGGTTACCGTAAAGCTGACATCTTTATTGGGCAGCGCAATAAGCATAAACGAACGTCGCGGCCAGATATGAAGTGCATTTTTATCGAGCAGATAATCGCCGCTTACATCGGGCGGAATTCGAAGTTCTTTATATCCATGCGGAATATAATATTGCGAATAATTAAACCGGTCTGTTTTTTGTATGGCTGCCCGGACTGCTGAGAAAGCCCCATCTGCCCCGATGATAATATCGGCATTTATACTTTTTACCCCTTTATCGTTTCTTAAACGCATCGTATTGTGAAGTAAATCAATGTCGAAGCACTGGTGTTTGAAATGTATCTCCACACCTTCTTCTTCTGCTTTATTCATTAATACGGCATTTAAACCGCCTCTGGATATGGAATTGATCGCTTGTCCTTCTTTTCCGTAATGCTGAAAAGTAAGCTCACCGCTCACATCGTGCATCATGCGGCCAATCATGGGGATAATCATATTTTCCACCACATCTATTACGCCTGCCTGGGTAAGCGGAAGCCACCCTCTGTTGCTTAACGCCAGATTGATTGACTTGCCACCTCCTATGCCTTCTGTTCGCATATCTGCCCGTCGTTCATACATTGTGACTTTATATCCTCTCCGGGCAAGAAATATGGAGAGCAGCGACCCTACAAGTCCTGCTCCAAGAATGGCAATTGTATCAGGTTTATAATTCATCTTCAGCAGGTAAAAGGGTCAGTGCATTGCGTAATAAAACGCCAAACCGGTAAACGTCTTCATACGTATTGTACAACGGCACGGCAGCAACACGTATTACGTCCGGCTCTCTCCAGTCAACCACCACTCCGTTCCGTGTCAGATAATCAAATACGTCTTTTGCATTTTGATGAATAACCAAAGAAAGCTGGCATCCTCTTTCTTCCGGATTAGCAGGCGTGATGATCGAAATCTGATCACTCCCGGCTTCATTTATAATAAACGCCAGAAAACCGGTAAGGTTTACGCTCTTTGCCCGCAGGTGTTTTATACCTGCCTTATCAAAAATCGCCAGGCTGGCCAGGTGTGCGGCCGTTGACAGCACATTCACATTGCTGAGCTGCCAACCGTCGGCCCCTTCCATAGGAATAAAGCCTTTTTCCATCATAAATCTTTTTTGTTCGTCATGGCCCCACCAGCCTCCGAAACGCGGAAGACCCGTGCGCCTGCCATGATTTTCATGAACGAAAATTCCAGCCGTGTTTCCAGGTCCTGAGTTCAGGTATTTGTAGCTGCACCAGGCAGCAAAATCAACTTCATCGTCATGTAGGTTCAGCGTAACATTGCCGACCGCATGCGCCAGATCAAATCCGGCATATGCGCCGGCATCATGGGCAGCGCGGGCGATAGCCTGTATATTAAAAAATTGCCCGGTATAATATTGCACTCCGCTGAACAATACGAGCGCAGTGCTTTCTGCATTTTGCCGGATAATATCTATAATATCTTCATTCCTGAGGCAATATTCGCCTTCCCGGGGCTTGATTTCAATAATGGCGTCACCGGGGTCAAATCCGTGATACCTGACCTGCGTTTCGACCAGATACATATCGCTGGGAAAGGCGCCGCCCTCCATTATTATTTTGTAGCGGCTGGTATCAGGACGGTAAAATGATACCATTAAGAGATGCAGGTTTGTGGTAAGATTGTTCATAGCCACCACCTCGCCTGGTTTAGCTCCTGTGATTTTTGAAAGCGTTTCTTTCGAAAATTTATGATAGTGAAACCATGGTCTTTTACCTTTAAAATGCCCTTCTACTCCTAACTGCTTCCAGCTTTCAAGCTCCTCATTGATATATTCTCCGGTTTTTATGGGCTGAAGGCCAAGCGAGTTACCCGTAAAATATAAGGCGGTCTTTCCATTGATTTCAGGAAAAAGGAATTCATCTCGGAGATAGCTCAGCGGATCAGCTTCATCAAGCGACTGTGCAAATTCTAATGTGTTGAAGTATTCCATTCCATCGTTTTTGCAAATAACTCCATTTGTTCATTCAAAGCGCCTTCATGTTTCAAAAGCCAGGCCTTTCGCTCAATTCCACCCGCAAATCCGGTAAGGCTTCCGTTTTTGCCGATTACGCGGTGACAGGGTATGATCAATGGTATGCTGTTTCTACCGTTAGCACGACCTGCAGCCCTTGATTTATTGACACCTCCGAGTTTCAGGGCAAGATCCTTGTATGAAATGGTACGGCCATAAGGGATATTTCGTAGTTCCTGCCATACCCGTTTTTCAAATTCGGTGCCCGCTGGTTCGGTAGCTACCTCAAAAACTTTCCTTTTTTTTGCAAAATATTCATCCAGTTCGTTAAAACACCGGCGAAGCGCTTCTGATTCAGGCGTAAGGTTTTTTACACACCTTTCCAGTTCTTTTACAGCAAGTTCCGGCAGATGTTCCGGAATGATGTGC
>QIDJ01000338.1 GCA_003228395.1 Flammeovirgaceae bacterium | reverse complement strand
CTTTTGTTTTGTCATATGCGTTCATACGCAGTCATTTGCTTGTAGCTATTTAATATATCCCTTCCTTTTTAATATGGTTTCCACAAACTTTCGCTCGTTTGTTGAATTGAATATTCTGAATGGCAAATGAATAAGCTGCACCTTACTTATTACTAGCAGGATATAATCTTTGCCTATTTTTGCTCTTTTGATATTATCCCATTTTAAGGGCATCCCCTGCTTGGATGATACTTTGATGAGCACTTGCTGGCTGTTGATTTCATAACCGAGCCGGTCAAATAAAAACTTGCTTTGCTCATGCTGCGTTACTCCGGCAAACTGAATAACCCAAAACAATATATAAAGCGCCAATCCGATTCCCGCCCCAATGAACCACCAGATTGACGGGATAATCAGATAACCGCCGCATATTGCGAGTGCAATCAAAATCACCCACCATTGCTCACGTAAAATATTCAGCAAGCCTAATTTAATATATGTGCCGGTATTGAGTTTGTACTTTTTTGTTCTAACGTTCATATAGAGAGTGACTAAAAATTCAGTATTTAAAAACGTTGCAAAGATAATGGCTTCGAATAAGAATAAGGGATAAAATCAGCCGGATATAGCCAAGAATATTGGCTTAGCTAGTTCTCAGGCAATTGTAGCTTTTAAAGAAAGGTCCAGGCTTTTAAATGAATGCGTAAGGGCGCCTACGGAAATGAAGTCAATGCCACATTCGGCAACCTCCCGGATGTTTTGTTCGGTAATACCTCCGCTTGCTTCAGTAATATATCGGCCGGCGATCATGCGAACCGCTTCCCGCATTTCAGACGGCATCATATTATCAAGCATGATTATATCTACGCCGCCAATATCGAGTACTTCCTCTACTTCCTTTAAATTTCTTGTTTCAATTTCTATTTTAAGCACATATCCGGTTTCCGATAAATATTTTTGTGTAGCTGTAATGGCTTTTGCTATACCACCTGCAAAGTCAATATGGTTATCTTTCAGCATAATCATGTCGTAAAGGCCGAACCGGTGGTTTTTGCCTCCCCCGATTTTTACAGCCCATTTTTCAGCAAGTCTGAAGTTTGGAGTTGTTTTACGTGTATCGAGCAACCGGGCGTTACTTCCTTTTAGCATCTCCGATAAATAACGTGTTTTGGTTGCAATTCCTGACATCCGTTGCATGCAGTTCAGGACCAGCCTTTCTGCCGCAAGTATAGAACGGGCACACCCCCGGATTTGAAATGCAATATCATCTTCCGCTACATCATCTCCATCGTTTACATACCGGTCAAAAATCAGCGATGAGTCAATCTTTTGAAATATTTTTTCAGCCAGTACCATGCCAGCAATAATTCCATTTTCTTTGATATGCAGCTTAGCAGTGGCAGCCGTATCAGGAGAAATGGATGCGATAGCGCTTTGATCGCCGTTTCCTACATCTTCCTTTATGGCGCTGTCGATAAATGATTGGATAGCCCTGTTATTCAGGAAATCGGTTGCAGTCATCTAAACAAAACGTCATTTAGTCTTTATAAAAACTCATTGCATGAACCTTGAAAACCTCATCTTCTTTTCTGAGTCTGATCCACACCCTGAATGTTCCCGCTTTAAACGTGTATTGACCTATTACATAGGGTGAACCTGCCTTGGATGCACCTTGATGTATTATCTGAAAATTGGTTGGCGGATAATTTTTAAAAAAATCCTTCAGGACCACTTCGGCTTGTGTGCGGCTGTATGACGAGCGATCCCCATCAATATCAATATCAGTGGTTTTATCCAGAAATTTGACGAGTTCTTTGGAACTACCCGCATTTAAAGCAGTTTTAACATCGCTTATTACTTCACCCTGTGCCATCAGATCCGTGAACCCGATAAGAAGCAAAATTGCAAGCACACTCCCTGTAACTCCTGTATTCTCCATGCCTTAATCAATGAATAGCGGCGAAAATTATGCCATTTTATTAAATAAACGTTTCTTAAGCAATGAAATTACAATAAACAGTTCTACCATACAAACCTGAAATTGAATAGTTATATTTGTAAAAATCATAAAAACGAGAAAATAAGCATTAGCAGAAAAACAAAATATGGGGAAAAAAGTTCTTTTGATGATACTGGATGGGTGGGGAATTGCCACTAACAAAGAAGTTTCTGCAATTGACCAGGCAAATACACCCTTTATTGATTCGCTTTATGCAAAATATCCACATAGCAAGCTGAATGCATCCGGACTGTTTGTTGGGTTACCCGACGGTCAAATGGGTAATTCTGAAGTTGGTCATATGAATATTGGTGCCGGCAGGATCGTATATCAGGATCTTGTAAAAATACATAAAGCCGTTGAAGAAGGTACACTGGGAAACAATGAAGAACTAAAGAATGCCTTAAACTATGCAAAAGAAAAAAACCGGACTGTTCACTTTATCGGTTTATTATCTGACGGTGGGGTGCATTCCCACATGATTCACCTGAAAGGATTATGCAGCATTGCAGCAGATTATGGGCTTGATCCGGACCAGGTTTACATTCACGCTTTTACCGACGGACGCGATTGTGATCCGAAAAGCGGAATTGGTTTCATACGCGAACTGCAGGATCATCTGAATAAAACCACCGGCCGGATAGCCTCAGTTACGGGCAGATATTATGCCATGGACCGGGATAAAAGGTGGGAAAGGGTGAAGGTTGCGTATGATGCAATGGTAAAGGGGACCGGCATTCCATCAGGCGATCTTCTCAGCAGTATGGAAGCCTCTTATGAGCAGGGCGTTACGGATGAATTTATCAAACCTATTATTCATATCGATCAGGGAGGAAATCCAACCGGGGTAATAAGCAACGGGGATGCGGTAATAAGTTTTAATTTCCGAACTGACAGGGGGCGAGAGATTACCGAGGTGCTTACACAACGGAATTTCCCTGAATTCGGCATGTCAAAGCTTGATCTGCACTATCTCACAATGACCAATTATGACGATTCATTTCAAAATATACATGTAATCTTTAATAAGGAAAACCTGAGGAATACGCTTGGGGAAATTTTTGAAAAAGAAGGGAAAAAACAAATACGAATTGCTGAAACCGAAAAGTATCCGCATGTTACCTTTTTCTTTTCAGGAGGACGTGAAGAGGAGTTTGAGGACGAAAAGCGGATACTATGTCCTTCGCCCAAAGTGGCTACCTATGACCTGATGCCCGAGATGAGCGCCTCCGATATCCGGGATAAAATTATTCCTGAACTTGATAAAGGGGATCCCGATTTTGTTATTCTCAACTTTGCAAACCCCGACATGGTGGGCCACACCGGAGTATTCGAAGCCGCTGTTAAAGCATGTGAAACCGTTGATCAGTGTACGAAACAGGTGGTAACTTCTGCGCTGAAAAATGGCTACTCAACAATTATTATAGCGGATCATGGCAACTCCGACATGATGATAAACGAAGATGGAACACCCAACACGGCACATACTACAAATCTTGTACCGTGTATCCTGGTAGATGATGATTTCAGGGGGAATATCAAAGACGGCAAACTCGGAGACCTTGCACCCACTATTCTTTCGCTTATGGAAATACCCGTTCCGGATGAAATGACCGGAGAAGTGTTAGTTTCAGGATGACCAGGGTTGCATCATTTGGCTTATTCGTCCTGTGGGTCGGTATAATTGGTTCATGCAATACAGCCGGGTCAGAAAAGCAGAAGATAAAGGAGTACTATAACCTCGACAGCCTTATTAGCAAACAAATTATGAAGTTGGCTGAAAATAATGCCCGGCTTTATAAAAAAGCCATTGTGAATGGAGATACAGAAGAAAAACAGATGCAATTTGACAGCGCAGGATGGGCCCGGGAACTTACTTTATTTAGAGAAGCTGACTTAAACAAACCGGCATTTTCAAATGCATATTCAGTTAAAAAAGGTGAAAAAGATATTCACAGCAATCTATTCATGGATATATTCACACCTGTAAACGATGAAGCTTTACGAATCAAGGTTATTCGGATATATTATCTCAATGAAATAAATAGTATTAAAAAAATTGAAATCGTAAAGGAAGAAGAAAATAAATTATTTTATTCTTCACTCCATATAATCCTATACTTTGATAATTTCAAAAAGGAGGTAGCATTACAATCTTACCTCATTGAAGGCAAACAAAAACTCCGGCTGAAAGATACCATTTACTATACAGTGGAAGGCCGCATTACATATCCGTAGTTCATTGGGGGGCGCTCATAAGCTCTTCAGGCAGTATTTTAAATAACAATGGCAGCGTCAGGTAAGTGTCAGGCAATGCAATAAAGCCAAAAGCCGGAAGATTTTGCAGTATATTCATAAGCATATTTCTGAGCCTTTCTGTATCTTCATCAGACAGGTCATTGTTTCTGTATTTCCGGACTAATCTTGTGATTTTTTCATTTCCCTTAATTTCCTGGAGTATCTGCCCTTCGTTTCGTTTTGTTATTATTAAAACCTTTTTCTCAAACTCCTTACCGAGCGCATCAAAACTTTTATTCGACTGCAGGTCTCCCATTTCCTTCCAATGTTCTAATACAAAACTCTCTATTGCCATCATACTTTTATTAAAATCATCATCGAAAAAACCAAGATGACTATTTAACCTTTTTAGAAATGCCAGTTCTTTGTCATCAACTACGCGATCGGCCCATACGGTAAGTATGGCAATTTCGAGAAAATATTTTTTCAACAACCAGGAATTGTTCTGAGGAAGTGTTATTTCTTCCACTTGGACGCCCTGTTCCAGGTACTTTTTTGCTTCTTTTGTCGTTTTGCCTGATAGTTGTGCGGCGTGCAGCAAATATTCAAACATTTTCTTTTCCTCCAGTTCTAAAATATCATTGGCATATGCCGCAGCCACCAGTATTTTTATGACTGTTAATCGAAGCTCCTCTTTTTCCTGTATGAAAAATGCCGTTAAAACTTTTTCATCGCCTGTATGAATCCATTGTCCAAATAAGTAAATATCAAGAAATACAAGGGTGTTATAAAAAAAATGAACCCAAAATTTACCTGAAGTTTCAGACATTTTATCCAGACGCCTTTTAAGAATTTTTTCTGTGGTTTCCAATGTTGATCTTTGGCTGCCAAATAATGTTTTGGTGTTTACCGCTATCTCAGGATAAACCTTGTTATAGAAATCGGTGATATTGGCAACGGTTTTAAATAATATCCTGGAGAAATCTTCGGCGTTTTTTATTTCCTTCTCGTGAAAAAGTAATGAAGCATTTAATAGGCTCTCCGCTAGCAAAGCCTCCATCCTGTCATGTTCATTAAGTACCGTAAACTGCGTTTGTTCCAGATTTTCGGCCTGGATAGGTTTTCCGTAAAGCAGCCCCGTGGGTTGCAATAGATTGTACAGGGAATAGTCGGGATGAATCGAAGATTTAATGACGTCCTTGTGATAATGATTTATTCTGTAATCAAGGTATTCTTTTAACCATCCGTTTTTTCCTGTTTTCATGCCAACTATTTAATAATTACAAAAAAATATATTTCAAAACGCTCATTACAAATCATTCAGATAAATGTTATAAATGTAATAAATGTT
>QIDJ01000015.1 GCA_003228395.1 Flammeovirgaceae bacterium | reverse complement strand
GAATTTGTCATTCACAATCTCGTGATAATTCATGATAGCTATCGGATATGCTTTGGCAATACCATCCACCACTACGCCCAGTACCCTTGAATCACCGGCATAGCCTGCCTTTCCGGCTTCGATAAATTGCGGGTTGTCAATAGAAGGAATGCCGTCTCTCGGGGGACCGCCTGATCTGATCTCGCTTACCGGAATAGCGGATCCTTTCAGGTCAAACCCGTTCAGGGTTTGCGCATTGAGTAAATTTAACCGTATGAGGCTCATCCCAATAAGCAATACGCATGTCGCCCGGTATAATTGGCGGATATTCATCGGTGTTTTTTACAAGGATAAACCCCTTAAATAACAATAAAGTTCATGGAAATAGCCTACGATGCCTCGCTGATGAATAGGTGAATTGTAAAAAGTTTTTAGAAATTCACATAGATTGATGTATATTTTTCCCAATCCGCTTCGAAAGGAATCCTAATCTTCTTTCCCCAAGGGGTTATAAGAAATTTACTGGGCCATCCGGTAATTTTATAGGCCTTTTCGACAGCCCTGTCGAACATGGCAACCGGAAAACTATAATTTTCGGATTACTTGCGGCCCAATTCGTGGCTGACTATCTCCGCCATTTATGGCGGAGAAAATCAACACATACAAACCACGGGCTTTAGCCCTTGGACGTAACTAAACCATTTCTCTCAATAAATTTGGGCTAAAGCCCAGCCAGTATTGTTCTTCAATGCCCACGCCATATCACCCTTACGGGTGACCACCCGATAGGCATGGAATGACGTGGTTAGTTAGTCATACTAATTAAGATTAGTCAATCATACATATCAAATAGTATAATTCTTATGCGACCTGCACACATATTCCTATTACATAATACATATCTGTTTTTCCTGTTATCGGGTACTCAATCTGATTTCCAGGTAAAGTAATCTTTCACGGCTTTTTTGCCGCTGGCAACCAACTCGCCAATTTTAGATTCAGGCAGCTTGAAGTCCGTGGTTTGTACATCCAATGTATCAATAAAAATCGTGCGGCCCCAGTCATTTTTGTGCAGGTGCTTTTTATTGGCCATTTCCATCATGAAGCTGATCAGGGCGCCGGAATATTCCTTAATATTTTTGATCTGCTCGGGAGGCGTTGCCCAGTTGCGTTTGGCATAGTCGATCACTTGCCTGGAATCGAGGCGGAAACCCAGAGTTTCATGGTTAAAAATGAAACCTTTTTCATCATTATAATCGAAATTTTCCCCGTTTTCAGGATTGGCCAGATATCGTTTATTATCAAACAGGTACACCGGATAATTAAGCGAAACGCCGCCGTCAACTATTATGTCAGCGCCAAATCTGAACGATTGAAAGTAGAGGGGAATTCCCATCGACATCCTCACTGCATCCCTCACAGGCGTATCTGGGTGGTGCCCGGTCTCATGTGAAAATATCTGGTGCTGTTGCTTACTCAAATTGGTTACAGCCATATACAGGTACCTGAATCCTTCAACTTTTGATTCAATCTTTTCGGCAAGTTCATTAAAGGTAAAATCCGGCTTTCCTGTTTTTCTCTTAATAAGATCGCCGATAAATTCGTAAAACGATATGCCTTTGTTCCAGCCATACTTATTGATAAGCCGCCAGATATTGGCGCCAAACCATCCATGGTCGGCAAAAGCGCTGAAATCGGTTTTGATAATGATGTCCGACACTTCCTGTTGGGTGTAACCCAGCGCAAGCAACGTGGCATTAATAGCGCCTGCAGAAGTACCCGCCACCCTGTTTATACTTTTCAGGATACCCATTTCGTCCAACACGGCTAACGCACCGCCATAGGCAATACCCTTTACCCCTCCCCCTTCAAAAACCAGATTTTTGTATTCTACAGCCATTTTTTGATGATTAATGATTGTTTTTCTGATAAGTCATGAAAACAGACGTTGGAAGTTGAAAACCTCATCAAAGTACGAAAATTAATTATATGTTCTCATAACCGGCGTTGAAATAACCAAATAAGAATGATTTCCAAGGGTTAATAAATTCACATTTTATGAACTAAAATAAAAAGCAATTCGTTTATATGTCAGAAGCAATTCGCTTCTTCATAAGGTTAAGGTTAGGTTAGCAGGTGCTCTGAAAGCAGAGCACCTCTTTTTTTTCACCCATTAGTTACTCAACAATCTTTCAATTCACAATCTTCATCCTTGTATTCAAGTTCCAGGGTAAGTTGTTGTACATTCGATTCCTGCGTGATTTTCCTGATTTGTTTTTTTAAATCAATCTGATCTGGTTTGCTTAAATCGTCTGTTAAGTAGCGTAACAAGCAAAACTCATTTCTTATTGAGGAAATAATATCTGGCAAAAGGATTAACTATAACTGAACTGGATTTCCAGGTATCAGGGAATTCAATATAGGTATAGGAGAATCCAATATCTGATCCGATACTAAATTTATCATAAACCAAATATTCAAACCTTGGGATGAGAATTCCACTAAATCCAGTCCTCTCGAAGTTTGACCAATCGCCAAATGCTCCAAAGTAAATGTTTCCCTTGTCCACAGATTGTCCTTGTAGAAACTGAGGATGAATTAGTAAAAACAAAACGACAAATAGCCATACCCGTTTCATACAATGAATATAGTGAATTTTTATCTTATTTGCTTGCTATGTCAATATGGGGTGATATGATCACTATGCCACTCGCAATGACCGGAAAGCTGTTTTCAGATTATTGCACCTGAGAAAAAGGGGTAAGTAAAGAGCACCCGGTGGCCTGTGATTTGAAAAAGAAATGCAGGAATCGATAAAAAACCCATGCATTTTTCAGAACTTTATCGATAAAATATATAGATTTTCAAAAAATATAAATGAACACTATACGACTTACCGGTAAGTTGACTCTGGTGCAGCTTGCGTACATCATAGCGGTGGATAATTACCGCCATTTTGCAAAAGCTGCTGAAAACTGCTTTGTAACCCAGCCCACATTGAGCATGCAGATACAGAAACTTGAAGACCAGCTTGGCGTGATCATTTTTGACCGGAGCAAACAGCCGGTGGTGCCTACCGAACTTGGCGAAAAAGTAATCAGGCAGGCACGTAAAATTTTGAATGAAACCAAAAAGCTGAATGACCTCATTCAGCAGGAAGACAGTAAGGTCAGCGGGGAACTGCGTATCGGGATCATCCCGACAATAGCGCCTTACCTGCTACCGCTGTTTATAACAAGGTTTATGGAAAAATATCCACTTGTAACGGTGAAGGTAGAGGAACATATAACCGATCAGATTGTGGATAAACTCAACAAAGACCTCCTGGACATCGGAATCCTGGCAACTCCGCTCCACGATCCGGCTATTATTGAAATGCCACTGTATTACGAGCGGTTTGTGGGATATGTTTCCGGCTCATCATCGTTATCTCATAAGAAAACCATCCGCTTCAATGATCTGAAGACAGAAAATGTTTGGTTATTAAATGAAGGACACTGTTTCCGTGAACAGGTCATCCGTATTTGCGACCTGAAGTCATTTCCTCCAAAGAATCCTGCGTTTACCTATGAAAGTGGTTCCATTGAATCCATCCGTAGGCTCGTCGATACATACGGTGGAGTTACCTTGGTGCCTGAACTTGTCACCATCGGTATGGATAAAAAACAGCAATCGAGATTACGGTTTTTCGAAACGCCTGCGCCTTCCCGCGAAGTAAGCCTGGTGGTTTACCGCAGCTACCTGAAAAAGAAACTGGTGGACGCCCTGTTTAAGGAAATAAAAGAGGCCATTCCCCATGAAATTGCAGAACGAAAAAACCCGAATGTGATTGAATGGAAGTAAACGGTAAGCAATCCTTATCTGAAATGATTTATTTTAGCATTTTAGCATTCGTTCATTAATGCATTCCTTATTAAATTCGGGGCAATACCCATTTAATAAAATGAACCATGGAATTCAGCCGGGCATTTAAAAAAACCACTTTATTGGTCGCAGGTGTTATCGTACCTGATCTCGTGGATAGCGAACCGTTATCGGAAGCGTTCTGGGAAAACTTTGTAAAACTGCTCTCAGGGTTGCCACCGGAGTCGGTAAATAAACTGCAAATGCTGCTGAAAGTGATTGGTTTGCTTAGCTGGGTTTACCATCTTAAGCCCCTTTCTGCCTTAAATGCCGGTGTTCGCCAGGCATTTATCGACAGGTTATTTTCATTTCCCATATTAAAAATACAAGGTGGATTAACCGGACTCAGGTCCTTGATTTTTATTTCCTTTTACGGAATACCCGCGGTTTGGGAAAGTATTCAGTATGAAGGTCCGATTGTAAACCGTACCGGATAATGAAAGATTCCAACTACGATATCATTATTGTAGGGTCGGGTGTAGGAGGCGGCACCGCTGCCGATTATTTGAGCAAAACAAACTCCGGTTTGCGTATAGCCCTTATCGAATCAGGACCATTCCGAAAAAAAGAGCACTTTAATCAGCGTGAAATTGACATGACTGCCATGTACTACAACAGGGGGGCTGTACTGTCAGAAAATATGCAAATTGGCGTGGCGGCAGCCAATACAGTCGGGGGTAGCTCGGCGGTGTACACCGGGGTTTCTTTTCGCCCGCCCGAAAGTGTGCTACAATACTGGCGAAGTGAATATGGCATGGAATTTCTAACCGCTGAATATGTAAACAAATCGCTGAATGAAATTGAAAAAGACCTGAATGTACATGAACTCCCTGAAAGCGAGGATAATGATAACAACAGGCTATTCAAAAAAGGAGCTGAAGCATTGGAGATTCCTTTAAAAAGGCTCAAAATCAATACCAAAGGATGTCTGAAGCAGGGTTTCTGCAACCTGGGGTGCACCAGCGGGGCCAAACAGGGTACCCTGGAAGTTCAGATTCCCCGGGTGTTAAAACGGGGAGTTACGTTGATTTACAATGCCACTGTTCAGACCATAGAAGAAAATGCGGTAAATCTGGTCGTCCGGAAAGCGCCGGAGAACACCATCCCAAATGAAATGGAGGAAGGCGAACACCACCTTCGTGCACGGTATATCATCCTGGCTGCAGGAACACTGCATACACCTGGCCTGCTGCTGCGGTCAGCCAAAACGCTTCCTATTTCAAATCCCAATACAGGCCGGTACCTGACGCTGCATCCGGCATTTAATATCAATGGCGTTTATACAAAAACAATCACCAATTACCGTGGTTTTCCTAAAACATGGTATGTAGATGCTTTTTCTGATTCCGACAACTTTTATCTCGAAACTTCTTTCTATTTCCCGGGTGTAACAGCCAAAAATAATCCCGGTTATGGATCGCTGCATAGTGAAATTATGCGTAGCTACAACAAGATGATGTCCATACTAATTCTGATTCATGATGAGGCCAGCTATCATAACCGGATCAAAACAGACCGGCATGGTAATGCCCTGGTTGATTATACGATTAACGATTCCGTACGAAAATCAATAATCCGGGCGCTGCAGGAATCAGCCCGGATTTTATTTGCCGCCGGGTGTGTGAAAGCACTGATACCGGGAAGCGACAAAACCCCTCTTCTTCCGGAGGATGTACCGGATATTACCA
>QIDJ01000166.1 GCA_003228395.1 Flammeovirgaceae bacterium | reverse complement strand
ATTATGAGGGAGCAATTCTAGTAGTCGACTTGAATAATTGGTGCTCTGCTGACGCTGCCTATACAACCATTGGTGCCAGCCCAGATCAGAATGCCGGCTCCTGCTGGAACAATGCCGGGCCTCAACTCAACCGATGGTTTAAGTTCGTAGCCACTACTACCGCTATATCCGTAACCGTAGATATTGGCGGTGCTAAAGGCACCCAGCAGCGTACCCAACTGGCCCTCTGGCAAAGTGATGGCACCACCGAAGTCGCCTGTAAGCGCTATCAGTATAATACCGAAGATGTAGTTGTTGAAGCCGTTGGCTCCCTTATCATTGGTAATACTTATTATATCTCTGTTGACTCATATAATACCGGCTACGATGGAACTTTTACATTATGTGTTAATGACAAGGTTACTTATGATTTTTATGAAAGAGCTATTGAAATAACAGACTTAAACAATTGGTGTTCAACTGATGCCGCCTATACTACAATCGGCGCCAGCCCCGATCAGAATGCCGGCTCCTGCTGGAACAATGCCGGCCCTCAGCTTAACCGCTGGTTTAAGTTTACTGCAGTAAGCTCAACTGTTACCATTACTATTGATATAGGCGGCTCAAAAGGAACCCAACAACGAACACAATTAGCCCTTTGGCAATCAGATGGTACTACAGAAGTTGACTGCCAGCGATATGTTGCCAATACTGATGATGTATCTATTTCTAATTCCGGGTTAACCATCGGCAACGTTTATTACATATCTGTTGACACATACAATACAGGTTATGATGGCACTTTTACCCTTTGTATAAACAATATTGACCAGACCTACTATTCGAGACAATCTGGAGTCTGGAACGATGCTAATACATGGTCAACCGTAGGGTTTGGTGGCGCTGCTGCTGCTGACTATCCCAAAGTAGGAGATGTTGCCAATATAGAAGGATACACTGTTACCATAGCGGGGACCAACGAGGTTAATGCTCAAGTACAAATAACTGCTGCTACAAATCCAACCGGACTGACGATCTCAGGTGGAGGAAACCTTAACATTAGCGGAAAACTTGAAGTTACTAACGCTGGTAATAATATCAATACTACTGTATCCTTGGTCGGCAGCACCTTGAGTATCAACGACAACCTGGAGATTAACCGTAATGGTGGTACGGCTACCATAGATTTAACTATTGATAATTCTACGGTTTCTATTAATAAAGACCTGAATGTGTACTCCACAGCCGGCACCAACGACAATACCATAAACCTGATTAATGGTTCTACTTTAAGTGTAACAGAAAATGTTCTTTTGAGCAATACCGGTGGACCAAAAACTACCCTCAGCATCGATGCCTCAACGGTTACTATTTATAAAGATCTCACTTTTACGGCCTCAGCCGATAATAAAAATGAGATTGCCCTGGTAAGTGCCGGGGTTTTGAACCTGAAAAAAAACGTGATAAGAAGCACACCCGCCTATGGCATATTAAACTGCGCCTCCGGAACTACAGTTAACTTTAATAGTACTGATTACCTTCAGAATTTCCCTAACTCAACTGGAAGTGGAACCGGAGATACTTTCACTTATCAGAATGTTACTATAAATAACACACGGATAACCGCCCACCAGTTAACCCTGGATGGTGCGGTAACCATTAATGGTACCCTCACCCTGACAGATGGAGAGGTACTAACCACAGCCACTAACTTGCTTGCTATGGCTGCCGGCTCAACAGTTGCAAGCGCTTCGCAGGCAAGTTTTGTGGATGGGCCTATCAAGAAAATCGGCAACACGGACTTTGAATTTCCTGTTGGCGATAATAATTTCTGGCAGCCTATCTCCATTGCCAACCTCACAGGTGATGCGGCTACTGAGTTTACTGCGCAATACTTTGAGCAGACTCCAACGGATAACCTGAATTTAAAATCACCCGATCCAAACGGGGATTTGAACAACATCAGTGGCCTTGAGTATTGGGACCTTGCCAACACCGGTACAATATCCAATGCAGATGTCACCCTTTTCTGGAAAGACCAGACACGCAGCGATATAGATGATGGACCGGACTTACAAATTGCCCACTATACCGGTGCCGAATGGGAAAATCTTGGTCAATCAGTCATAAATTTTTCCGACCCGGGATCCATTACTGTAAACAATGTTTCGTCGTTCAGTCCGTTTACATTTGGTTCGGAAAGTCCGTTTGTAAATGCCCTGCCGGTTGAGTTGGTATATTTTTCGGCAGATGCAGGAATGGAGGATATCACCCTTAGATGGAAAACAGCTTCAGAGATTAATAATGATTATTTCGAAATTGAAAAATCTGCCGATGGGTACACGTTTTATCAGATAGGGCTAATTGAGGGTTCCGGTAATTCAAAAGAAACTATATCATACGAGTTTGTTGATACTAATCCGTTGAATGGAATACAATATTACAGGCTGAAGCAAGTTGATTACGATGGCACGTTCGAATATTCTGATATAGCACAGGCAAATTTTGCCGGACAGGTTGCTCTACATATTTACCCCAACCCGGTCACCGCATCACACGTGTATATCAATTATCAAAACGCCGCCCGGGGAAGGATTGGTATCTCCATTTTTGATCTTAACGGAAAAATTATTAAATCCGGCATAATCAATAAAACGGAAGGACAGCTACAAAGCCGGATCGAATTTGATGTTAACCCCGGTATATATATTCTAAAAATTGATACCGGCAATCAATTGACAACCCGTAAAATCATAAAAAGATAAATTTTTTAACATTCGCAAATTTTATAAATCAAAAATTTGTTATCTTGAAACCCGATTTAATTCTTGATGTTAAAAATTTATTGATTTGCATACTAAAAAACCTGGCTTATGAGAGGTCTTTACTTTATTTTTTTCTTGTTATTTATAATTTCCGGTTGTTATAGCTACCGGGAATATCCGGTCGAATACGATTACAGTTACCACGGCAAGTTCAAGAAATACAAGACATTTACTTTTATGGAGAATCAGGGAAATGATGAAACCATGTCGAATGCGGTAATCAAACAGGCCATAAAAAAAAGAATGGAACTGCAGGGGTACAGGCAAAAGACCAGTAAGCCCAGTTTGCTTGTTTCTTACAAAATATATTTTGACAGTCTGAACTTCCGGGGATATGACCAGCCTGAAATCGAAAAATGGGTAAAATCACAGCGCATAGATGAAGAATATGATGCCCGAAACTATGACCTTCGGAAAGGCACGTTACTCATACAGTTTTATGACCTAAAACAGGAAAGAGCCATCTGGCAGGGGTATGCAACCGGTGTTTATGGGAATATCTATTTCGACAACGAACGGCAATTGAAAGTGGCAGTAAGATCAATACTTGACAGATATCAGTTTCTTGCACAGGATTTTCTTAAGGATAAAGAATTTGTAATTCAGGAGGAAATTAATAATTAATCAGCCGGCAACGGGGCTTCATCAGTCTGTCCACTCATATTTTTCTTCCTGATAGTTCATAGTTTTTAAAATTAATTCTACCTTTGCTGTCCCAAAAATAAGGGGTAGCACAATGTCCCGTGGTGTAACTGGCAACACGTCTGATTTTGGTTCAGAAGAGTCCAGGTTCGAGCCCTGGCGGGACAACTTGATGTTTAAATCCTGGTTATTTTTTATGGGGATTTAAGCATTATTAAACACAGCCAAATGTCTGTAAAAATATTTTCAGGTAGCAATTCAGAATACCTTGCTGAGAAAATCGCCCAGGCTTATGGAAAGCCACTTGGGTCGGTGTCATTACAAAGGTTCAGCGACGGAGAAATATCTCCTTCCTACAATGAATCTGTAAGAGGGTCAGATGTGTTCATTATCCAGTCCACCATGCCCCCTGCAGAAAATATTCTGGAACTTCTTTTAATGGTGGATGCAGCAAAACGAGCGAGTGTAAATTCAGTAACTGTGGTCATTCCCTATTTCGGATATGCACGGCAGGACAGAAAAGATAAACCCCGGGTAGCCATTGCAGCCAAATTGATTGCTAATGTGCTTTTAGCAGCCGGCGCCAACCGGATTATGACCATGGATCTGCATGCCGATCAGATCCAGGGATTTTTTGATATTCCGGTTGACCACATGGATGGCTCTGCCGTATTTGTTCCTTACCTGAAATCGTTGAATCTAAACAATATAATTTTTGCATCCCCGGATGTAGGAGGTGTAAAAAGGGCAAGAGCATATGCAAAATTCTTCAGCGCAGAGATGGTTGTATGTGACAAACACCGCGAAAGAGCCAATCAGGTGACATCCATGCAACTAATAGGAAATGTGGAAGGCCGGGACGTAATATTAGTTGATGACCTCATCGATACCGGAGGCACTATCTGCAAAGCCTCGAAACTCCTGATGGATAAAGGGGCAACATCTGTCAGGGCCATTTGTACACATCCGGTTTTATCAGGAAAAGCAAACGAGAATATTGATAATTCTGTTTTAGAAGAACTCGTTGTTGCAGACACCATTCCGCTAAATCAATCTTCTGATAAAATCAAAGTTTTAACCGTATCCCTGCTTTTTGCAAAAGCCATACGTAAAATCCATGACAACGAATCAATAAGTTCCCTTTTTCTGGGATTTTAGTAAGAATTTTTAACAATTAATATTTAACATTTAACTATAACAAAACATGAAAACGCTTGAGATTATAGGGTATAAAAGAGCAAATCTTGGCAAATCGGAGTCGAAAAAGCTTAGAAATGAAGGAAACGTACCTTGTGTACTTTATGGTGGGGATAAACAGGTACATTTTTATGTACCCATGATCCAGTTCAGGAATATTGTTTACTCTCCCGATGTATATTTTGTAAACATGGACATAGAAGGCACTGAGTACAAATGCACATTACAGGACGTTCAGTTTCATCCGGTTAGCGAAATCATACTTCACGCTGATTTTCTTCAGTTGTTTGATGCCAAACCTGTGAAAATGGATATACCTGTAAGTCTGACAGGTACATCACCCGGTGTGGTAAATGGTGGTACACTTGTACATAAACGGAGAACCATTACTATAAAGGCTTTACCCGGCAATATGCCTGAAATGATTGAAGTTGATATTTCATCACTCGACTTCCATAAATCAGTGAAGGTTGCTGAGGTAATGGAAAAAGATTTTGAAATTCAGGATCCGGGTCAGGCTTCCATAGCTGTGGTTGAAGTGCCTCGTGCACTAAGAGCAGCTCTGGCCGAAGAAGAAGCTGCTGCCCTTGAAGAGGAAGAACTAATAGCTGCTGAAGCAGAAGCTGCAGAAGAAGGCGAAAAACCGGAAGCTGCTCCTGAGGAAGGTGGATCAGAAGAATCGTAATTACACATTTGCGTTTATTTATCACAAAAAATCCTGCTCAGGCAGGATTTTTTTATTTTCCTTTACAGAATTGAAGGATATTTGTTTTAGCTATAGAACCTGATGAAATTTTTAATAGCCGGTTTAGGGAATGCAGGAGCCGAATACGAACTTACGCGGCACAACATCGGATTTCTTGTACTGGATATGCTGGCAGAGAAGCAGAAAGCTGACTTTGTGTTGACACGGTATGCGCATGCAGCTTCCTT
>QIDJ01000017.1 GCA_003228395.1 Flammeovirgaceae bacterium | reverse complement strand
GCAATCTTGGCAAAGATCCTGAAGTAAGACATCTTGAAAGTGGTGTGGCAGTGTCATCTTTTTCTCTGGCAACTTCTGAAAGTTATAAAGACCGGACTACAGGAGAAAGGAAAACCATTACCGAATGGCACAATATTGTTTTGTGGAGAGGTCTGGCTGAAGTGGCAGAGAAATACCTGAAAAAGGGGGATCAGGTTTATATCGAAGGCCGTTTGCGTACAAGGTCGTGGGAGAGTGAATCCGGAACCAGATATACGACGGAAGTTGTAGGTGACAACATGACCATGTTAGGCGGCAGGCGAAGTGCTGATACCCCGGGAACAACCGCTGCAGCACCTGCACAGGCACAAGCACAGACACAGACACAGGCACAGGCAACAGAGCCGGCACAGCCTGCTTCTGAGGAAATTCCGGCTAATATTAAGTCTGAGGAAGCGGATGATTTACCGTTCTGAGCTTTAATCATAAAAGAAATACCAGTAAATTTAATATAATTAACGTTTAGGAGCGTATTGGAAGCAACCATAGACGACCCTCCCAGTTATATTCTGGCCATCATATTCGTATCTTCATATACCTATTATTCAATAGGCGGAGGATTATTGATTGTACTTCTTATATTGTCGGCAATGGTATCCGGATCCGAAGTGGCATTTTTTTCCCTTGACCCGAACCACCTCGACAGCAGTCTGCAAAGCAATAAAAAAGCCGATAAAGCTATAGTCAAACTTCTGAAGCATCCCAAACGACTACTGGCTACCATACTTATTCTTAATAATACCATCAATGTGGCTATTGTGACGCTCGCTACATTTATGATGTGGCGGGTTACCGGTTCTCAAACGACCGAAGGCAGATTTATCTTAATACTTACATTTTGTGTTACTTTTTTCATTGTTTTTTTTGGCGAAGTCATCCCCAAAGTGTATGCCACACAGAACAACCTGAAGTTTGCCCGGCACACTTCGCTTATACTTCTCTTTTTTAACACCCTGCTAAAACCTTTATCTGTGTTTTTAATGGCAATAAGCAACGTAGTGGAAACGCTGTTGAAAAAGAAAGGATACGATATTTCCATGAAAGAGTTGAGCGATGCGCTTGAGATCACTACCGATGAAGAAACAAGTGAGGAGGAAAAAGATATCATCAGAGGAATTATGACATTTGGTACCATTTCGACTCGCCAGGTTATGCGTTCACGGGTGGACATAACCAGTGTGGATATTGAAATTAAATTTGATGAATTGTTGAAAATCGTAAACGCCTCGGGTTATTCCCGGATACCTGCATACCGCGAATCAATTGACAATATTGAAGGCATATTATATATCAAAGATCTGCTCCCTCATCTTGATAAAGGCGAAAAGTTTCAGTGGCAAAAGCTCCTGAGACCCGGGTATTTTGTGCCGGAAAACAAAAAAATCGATACGTTACTTCGCGACTTCCAGGAAAAAAGGGTACATATGGCCATTGTAGTAGATGAATATGGTGGAACTTCAGGCCTGATTACACTTGAGGATGTGATTGAAGAAATTGTGGGTGAGATCAAAGACGAATTTGATGAAGATGAGATAGCCCATCGCAAACTGGATGAACGCACATATATATTTGAAGGTAAAACTTCGCTGAATGACTTTTGTAAAGTAGTGGGTGAAGACCCTGCTGTCTTTGAAGATGTGAAAGGCGAAAGCGAATCGCTGGGCGGATTGATTCTTGAACTTTATTCTAAGTTACCACAGGCAGGCGAAAAGATCGTTTTTAGCAAATACGTATTTACAGTCGCGGCCGTAGATAAGCGCCGGATTAAGAAAGTAAGGGTTTTTATCAATGAATCAACAGGCGATGAGGAAACGAAGCTGGCTAAAACGCCCTGATTTTTATTCGTTATTATTTATTATTCTTTTTGCCTCCTGTAAAAAAGATTTTATGCCTAAACCTAAAGGCTATAACCGGATAGATATTCCCTCTCACCAATATACACAACTAGCTGACACATTTCCTTATATGTTTGAACGTTCTGTTCATGCTGAGATATCAGCAGATACATCCTGGCTTCGCGAACCCTATTGGATAAATATCTATTATCCCGGATTAGACGCCAGTATCAACATTTCATATAAACCTGTTTATCAAAACACGGATACGCTTTACGGGTTGCTGAACGATGCGTTTAAACTCACCTCAAAACATCAGATAAAAGCCTATGCAATCAATGAGTCCATCCTGAAAACGCCTAATGGAAAAACCGCCATTGTAGCCGAACTTGAAGGAGAAGTACCCAGTCAGTTTCAGTTTTATATCACGGATTCAGTATATCATTTTTTGCGGGGTGCGTTGTATTTTAATACAGCAACAAAAAATGATTCGCTTGCCCCTTCGATCGAATACATTAAAAAAGACATCATACATTTGTTGAATACGCTGGAATGGAAACATTCCGGAGATTATCTTTACCCTCAATAAATGACTGGATTTTTCGCAACCCCCATAGAGTTTCTTAAAGGGGTCGGGCCTGCAAAATCTGCGCTGCTGAATAAGGAGCTCCATATTTTTACCTATGCTGATTTAATCCAGCATTACCCTTTTCGTTATGAAGACCGTACTAAATTTTACAAATTATCAGAACTGAAGGACGGAATGCCATTCGTCCAGGTAAAAGGATTTCTGACCTTTCTGGAAACGGCAGGCTATGGCAGGAAAAAAAGACTCATTGCACGAATAAAGGATGATACCGGGGAGCTGGAGCTGGTGTGGTTCAAGGGATTGCAGTGGGTACAAAAAAAACTGCATCCGGGAGTTGAATATGTGGTATTCGGAAAACCCGTGGCATACCGGCACAGTAAATTAAATATGGCACACCCCGAACTGGATATCGTTACACCGCAACATGATACGTCAGGTTGTCTGCAGCCTGTTTATTCGAGTACGGAAAAACTCAAATCCAAATTTCTGGACAGCAGGGCGATTATGAAGCTCCAGGCCGTATTGTTGGAAAAAGCGGTCAATCATATCCATGAAACGTTGCCCGATACTTTAATGCGGTCTTTTAAACTAATGCCAAAAAAGGAAGCGATGATCCGGATTCATTTCCCGGACAACCATCAGATGCTTCAAAAAGCACAGTTCAGGCTGAAATTTGAGGAGTTGTTTTATATACAGCTCAAACTTCTTCAAATGAAGATTTCCCGGATAGAGAAATACAAGGGAATGGTGTTTAGCAAAACCAACCTTATCACGAAGTTTTACAACAAGCACATGCCTTTTGAGCTTACAGGCGCCCAAAAAAAGGTAATCCGGGAGATTTACCGGGATATGCGTTCGGGCAAGCAAATGAACCGTCTGCTTCAGGGTGATGTTGGAAGCGGTAAAACCATTGTCGCCTTTCTTTGTATGCTGCTGGCAATAAACGGAGACGCTCAGGCAGCAATGATGGCCCCCACTGAAATACTGGCTATTCAGCATTACAACGGGTTAAAACCACTGGCATTGAAAATGGGCTTGCAAATGGCTTTGCTTACCGGTTCAACCAAAACCAGCGAAAGAAAGGTTATTCACAAAATGCTTCTCGATGGCGATCTGCATATACTTACCGGAACACATGCCCTTCTGGAAGATGTTGTGCAGTTTAAAAACCTGGGGCTGGCAGTTATTGATGAGCAGCACCGTTTCGGCGTGGCTCAGCGTTCAAAGTTATGGCAGAAAAATTCGAATTACTTTCCGCATATGCTGGTGATGACGGCCACCCCGATTCCACGCACCCTTGCCATGACTTTGTATGGCGATCTGGATGTTTCGGTCATCGATGAAATGCCCGCAGGCCGGAAGCCAGTGAAAACACTTCACCGGTATGACTCCGCACGCTTAAAGGTATTCGGATTTATGAAAGAGGAGATCAGAAAAGGAAGCCAGATCTATGTGGTTTATCCACTCATTGAAGAATCCGAAAAATCAGATTTGAAAGACCTGATGGATGGCTATGAAAGTATCTGCAGGGCTTTCCCTCAGATTCCTGTGAGTATTGTGCATGGTAAAATGAAACCGGATGCTAAAGATTATGAAATGCAGCGGTTTGTAAAAGGAGAGACCAAAATCATGGTTGCCACCACGGTGATTGAGGTGGGTGTTGATGTGTCTAACGCTACCGTGATGGTAATCGAAAATGCGGAACGCTTCGGGTTGGCCCAGTTACATCAGCTTCGTGGCCGTGTAGGAAGAGGGGCAGATCAATCATGGTGCATTCTGATGACAGATTATAAATTGTCAAAAGATGCCCGTATTCGTATCGAAACTATGATACGCACAACAAATGGATTTGATATTGCGGATGTTGACCTGAAATTGCGCGGCCCCGGCGACCTGATGGGCACACAGCAAAGCGGGGTACTGGATCTGCTGCTGGCTGATCTTGGGAAAGACGCCGTGATATTGCAGACCGCACGTGATGCGGCTATCCGGCTGCTCGATAAAGACCCGCAGTTAATCAGTCCCGAAAACGTTCCGATCCGAACACATATCGACTCGCTGAAAAAAACGGCAGTGAACTGGAGCCGGATAAGTTGAATTCTGAAAATTACACAACTTCCTTGTTTATCCTGAGCTTTTTTTAACTTTAGCCATACAAAAGAAGCAAATGTGAAAAAGTTCCGTACAGCCATTTTATTGTTTCTATACATCTTCCTGACAAGAATGGATGCCATTTGCCAGGATGGGGATTATTTTCTTACACATCATTCCCCTTCTTCCGATCTTTTCGATAATGTGAATTTCTGCCTTGTCCAGGACCAGCATGGAATACTTTGGATTGCCAACAGGAAGGGAGTAATACAATATGATGGCCAGACATGGACACTTTTCCCGTCTCCTGCCGCAATTTTTCAACTGGTGGTTGCCAACGATAACACCGTATATGCAGGCGGCAGGGACCTGATAGGCAAAGTCTCGTGGAATGAAAAGCGCCAGCTCGAATTTCAGACTATCCGTAACGGACCGGAAATTGACGATATAATTTCAGCGACCGGTTATCACGATGATATTTTGTTCCTTACCGGAAAGAGGTTGTATGTGTATTCTCCGGAAACCGATTCATTATCGGTTCATCTTACAGACACCGGCCGGGAATTCAGGAACCTTTTTAGCATCCAAAACGAAATTCTGATCAACACACATGATTCCGGATTGCTCAAACTGTCCTATGATTATCAGAATGTTACACCATTTAATGCATTTGATTCCATCGAATCGGATATTATCTGGATTGAAGAACGATCGGCCTCAAAAAATGCTATACTTACTTCCATAGGAGATATCTGGATAAACAGGAGTGATTCACTTGTGCAACTGACATTGGATGACGAGGGTTATATTGGCGGATCGAATCCGATCAGGTTGCTTTGGGTGAGTGATACCCTGATCGCCGTTTCGACCTTGTCAGGTGGCGTGGTGTTTGTCAATTCGGAATCGGAGAAAATCGACGGCATTATAAACTACCACACGGGGTTACCAGACAACCAGGTTTATACTATTTCAACAGACAGTGATAATGGAGTATGGGTGGCACATGATTATGGGTTTACCCGCGTTGC
>QIDJ01000049.1 GCA_003228395.1 Flammeovirgaceae bacterium | reverse complement strand
GGTTTTGATAGTGATACTTATAGGTGGTGCGGTTGAAATCATACCTACGTTTATGATCAAGTCAAATATTCCAACTATCGCGAGCGTCAGACCTTATACACCGCTTGAACTGCATGGTCGGGATATTTACATCAGGGAAGGGTGTGTGTCGTGTCACAGCCAGATGATCAGGCCTTTCAGGTCGGAAACTGAGCGGTACGGTGAATACAGCAAAGCGGGTGAATATGTGTATGACCATCCGTTTTTGTGGGGATCGAAGCGTACAGGGCCTGATTTGCATCGCATTGGCAGGAAATATCCTGATTCGTGGCATTACCAGCACATGCTGGAACCACAAAGTATTTCTCCGGGGTCCATCATGCCCCGCTATCCGTGGTTATTTGAGAATTCCATTAACCTTGACAATACCGCAGGTCGTATATCAGCAATGCGCAAGCTTGGGGTACCGTATCAGCCAAGGTACGAAGAGATCGCAAATGATGACCTGCTACGACAGGCGGATAAAATTGTTAATAACCTTAAAGCTGATGGAGTGGAAGTTGACAGGGAAATGGAAATTATTGCGTTGATTGCCTATTTGCAACGATTAGGTACAGATATTAGCGTAGCTGATAATTCAGGGAATTAATTTAAAAATTGCAACATGTTTCAACATTATTTCGAAGGGATAAAGAATATTGAAATCGGACCGGTTATATCGCTTATCCTGTTTATTCTCTTTTTTCTTGCAGTGATCGTCTGGATTTTCAGACTCGATAGCGGATTTATTAACAGAATGAAAAACCTGCCACTGGAAGAAGATAAACCTGAAAACAATATAGAAATGTAACTAACAATTAAGTAATACCATACATACAATGAAAAAGAGATATCCAATAGCAGTTTTAATAACATCTTTCATGCTTCCGGGCATTGCTGTTGCCCAGAGTAGTGAAGGAGGAGCGATGAGCCAGGAGTTTATGGTTATGGCCATTTTCTCCGTGTTGATATTAATGGTGATTGTACTGATAGCCGTCATCGTTTCATTAATGTCGCTTAAGAAAGTAATCCGCGAGGTAGCGAGGCAAACAACAGGAGAAGAAGAGGGTGTTGAAGAAGCGCCTGGCTGGTGGACAAAATTTAATAAAAAATTATGGAACTGGACCAGCGTAGAAGAAGAACGGGATATTCTGCTCGACCATAACTATGACGGAATACGGGAGTTGGACAACCATTTGCCACCGTGGTGGACATATTTGTTTTATGTTACCATCGCTTTCGGAGTCGTATATTTACTTGTGTTTCACGTATTTAAAACACAACCGCTACAGATTGAAGCATATAATATGGAGGTGGCTGAAGCTGCAAAAGCCGCCGAAGCAAGGCAGGCTGCCCAGGCAGAAGAAGGCAAAGGGTTTGATGAATTGTCCATGCAGTTTTCTGATGATCCCGAGGTGCTTGCCGGCGGTGAAAATATATTCAAAATGCAATGCGCAGCGTGCCACCAACCGGATGGCGGCGGACTGATTGGTCCGAATTTAACTGACAAATATTGGATACATGGCGGCTCCATGGCTGATATTTACCGTACGATTAAAGTAGGAGTACCTGATAAAGGAATGATCTCGTGGGAAAGCGTATTGTCACCTACAAAAATACGTGATGTGGCGTCATATATCCTTACCTTGCAGGGTACTACGCCGGCCAACCCGAAGGAGCCTCAGGGTACGTTGTATGAAGGAGACGCTACGGGGAAAGAATAAAGTTAGCAGGAGAGAAGCCTGGTTTTCAACCGGCTTTTGCATACGTTAAAGTTTTAACAGGAAGAGTGAGATATGCAGGACTTTTATCAGTTCGAAGAGGAGAATCGTGATCATATAAGTACCGTAGATGCGAAAGGTAACAGAATCTGGGTTTACCCGAAAAAGCCAAAAGGAAGATTTACCAGTTACCGGACTATTGTAGCATTTATTTTGGTGGCATTACTGCTTTCGGGTCCGTTTTTAAAGGTCAACGGTTATCCGTTGTTGCTATTAAATGTTTTTGAAAGAAAGTTTGTAATCTTTGGCACCCCGTTCTGGCCTCAGGATATGCACTTGTTTGCCATCGCAACCATTACATTTTTTGTATTTATTATTCTTTTTACATCGGCTCTTGGCAGAATCTGGTGTGGATGGGCATGCCCGCAAACCATTTTTATGGAAATGGTCTTCCGGAAAATAGAATACTGGATTGAAGGTGATGCCAATCAGCAGCGTAAACTCAACTCAGCGCCATGGACAAAAGAAAAAACAATTAAAAAGGGGTTTAAACAGTTTATATTTATAATCATATCGCTGATTATCTCACATACGGTAATGGCCTATATTATCGGCGTGGAACAGGTCAGGGATATTGTGAGCCAGCCCCCTGCTAAGAACCTATCAGGATTTATTGGTTTGGCGTTTTTTACCGGATTGTTCTATTGGGTGTTCAGCTATTTCAGAGAACAGGCTTGCACGGTTGTTTGCCCGTATGGTAGATTGCAGGGTGTGTTGCTCAATAAGGATTCGGTGGTGGTAATTTATGATTGGCTTCGTGGCGAGCCGCGCGGGCGTATAAAGAAAGATGAGGAGCAGCCTGACAAAGGAGATTGTATCGACTGCAAATTGTGTGTACATGCTTGCCCTACCGGAATAGATATCCGGAATGGCACACAACTGGAATGTGTAAATTGTACTACCTGCATCGATGCCTGTGACGAGGTAATGGCAAAAGTGAACAAACCGAAAGGACTGATCAGGTATTCATCTTACAATGCTATAAAAGAAGGAACGCTGAAAACATTTACATCAAGAATTGTTGGCTACTCGGTTATTTTTATAATCCTTGTATTACTTTTAGGGTTTTTACTTGCTACCCGCTCTGAGGTTGAAACTGTAATCCTGAGAGTACCCGGACAACTTTATCAAACCACGGAAGAGGGAGATATATCAAACCTGTATAGTATTCAATTCATCAATAAAACATTTGACCCTGTTGAGGTGGAGGTTAAGCTCATGGGGGACACAGGTAATATTGCCTGGGTTGGTAACGAGCCTGTTATCCAAGTGCCTTCCAATGGTTCTGCGGATGGTATATTTTTTTTAAAACTACCTGCAGAAGCACTGGATGGATATAAAACGAAAATTTTTATACAAATATTAAAGGACGGTGAAGTACTGGATGAACTTAAAACCAACTTTCTCGGGCCTGCAACCAAAGCGAAATGAACTGGGGAGCAAAAATCACGTTGTCGTTTATTGTATTTGCCATCATGATTTCATCAATGGTGTATATAAGCATAAACCAGGATATTAATCTTGTAGCGGATGATTACTATCAACAGGAAATCAAATATCAGGATCAGATCAACCGTATAAAAAACACGAAGTTACTTGATCCCCGTCCGGAAATCGTACTGGACCGGAAACGACAGGAAGTAATTGTCACTTTTCCGAAGAATTTAGCCGGTGCGATCATTGACGGAAATGTCCATCTTTTCAGGCCTTCGGATTTTACAAAGGATTTTAATTCCAAGCTGATACTGGATGAGAATAATCAGTTTATCCTTTCGCTTGCAGGAAAGCAAAAAGGCCTCTGGAAGGTAAAACTTACCTGGCGTGATATCGAAAAGGAATACTATGATGAAAAAGTAATCGTAAACGAATCTTTATAATCCATAGTCATGCTTTGGACGGCTTTTTTGCTTGGTTTGTTTGGCGGATTGCATTGTATCGGCATGTGCGGGCCGATTACGCTTGCACTTCCCGCTCATAAAAATATCGGGTTGGAATTAATTGCAAAAACGCTTTATAATTCCGGACGGATCATGACCTATACGGTGTTTGGCGCCGTAGCCGGGGTAATCGGGCAGGGCTTTTCGGTTGCAGGGTGGCAACAGGGATTATCGGTATTTACAGGTGTATTTTTAATTTTGCTGGTGATAATTACAGGTTCAGCAAATCTTGACCTGGCATTTTTGAAACCCGTTGTCAGATTAGCGGATTTTCTGAAATCAAAGTTCAGGTTTTATATAAAAAAGCGTTCCCTTGGTTCTGTGATTGTTATCGGTGTCCTTAACGGATTTCTTCCCTGCGGCCTCGTATATGTTGCTATTGCAGGAGCGCTGGCAGGGGGTAGCATTGCTAATGGAGCTGCCTATATGGCGATATTCGGGATGGGTACCTTTCCCTGGATGTTTGCCTTTGCGTTTGGGGGTAGTTTTATCAGTGGCAGGCTCAGGCAAAAGATATACAGGTTTGTACCTGCATTCATATTTGTACTTGGAATATTGTTTATTTTACGTGGTCTGAACCTCGGGATTCCTTACATAAGCCCGAAACTAAAACGTACTGAATCCGGTTCCGTTCAGATTGAAATGTGTGAGCCGGGGCGACCATAATTATTCTGATCTCTTTATTACATCGTGCAGTGCTTTGGCGATTTAATAATAGCACAACCTTTTTGCCGCAAATAGAAAAAGAATAATAACTAAAATTTATTTGCAGATGCTCATTGCCAACCACACATCGTACCCTCTGAAATGTGTCTGTTTGTTGCTGCCTAACTCCGCCATTCATGGCGGTGTTAAGAAACCAATACAAAGCACGGGCTTTAGCCCTTTTTCTTTTTAAACTCCTTACTGTTAAAGGCTAATTTCCTGAAATGAAAATTTTGTTAATTGTGCCAGTGAAATGCTAAAAAAAAGTTACCTTCAATGTGCTTGATTAATGTAAGGGGCAATGACAGGTAAAAAACAAAATGTGGCGCTTGTGCTCAGCAGCGGAGGAGCAAGAGGGATTGCTCATATTGCCGTAATCGAAGAGCTGCTTCGTACAGGATTCAGGATCACTTCGATTGCAGGATCCTCGATGGGAGCTTTAATAGGAGGAATTTATGCCTGTGGTACCTTGATGGATTACAAAAATTGGTTGAATACGCTCGATTACTGGGATGTGTTCAATCTTCTGGATTTCAGCTTAAGCTCAAAAGGGTTTATAAAAGGAGAAAAAGTTTTTAAACGAATAGCGCCGTTTATTTCAGATATCGATATTGAGTCATTGCCTGTTCCTTTTGTGGCGGTAGCTTCTGATATTGTGAATAAAAAACAGGTAGTGTTTTATAAAGGAAGCCTGACAGAGGCCTTACGTGCATCTGTTTCCATTCCCACAGTTTTGCATCCTGTTGAAACCGATACAGGGCTGCTCGTCGATGGTGGCATTACCAATCCGGTTCCGGTTGATCTGGTAAAAAGAATAAAGGATGATATTCTGGTGGTGGTGGATGTGAACGCTTACATTCCGGCAAGCGCCCCGGAATTAACCAAAAATCGAAAAAACATATTGGACAATCTTGCAATGCGGTACTTTAAATGGAAGAACAATGAACATGCAAAGTATAGTAACCTGGGTATTTTTGATATGATTAACGAATCGTTCAACCTCACGCAGGAAACACTTTCAAGAGTGATGCTTGAGCGTTATAAACCAGATATCACTATTCGTATTTCAAGAAAAGCCTGCAGTACAATGGATTTTCACAAGTCGGAAGAACTCCTGGATATGGGAAGAAAGGCTTTTTATAAGGCATTAGAAAAATATAAGGAAGCACTGGAGG
>QIDJ01000038.1 GCA_003228395.1 Flammeovirgaceae bacterium | reverse complement strand
GCTGGTTTTTATACGTATGCGTATATGCCCGTTTCAATTTTGTCGGACCCATTAAATTATATAGTTAATTATATAATTAATTATATAATTTTTCAAAAATCAATACCCCTGTGGGTAGCATGAAATTTGCGTAACAGGCTGGCATGAAAAATGGACCAGCCGGTTACACCAGCAATTCCGGACTTCAGAAGCTGCTATTGATCCGCTCCAAGTTTTTCCGCGGTTACCTCAAATCCTCCGCTGAAAACGATCTCCACTCCTGAACAATTGCCTGATTCATCCATAGTGAACCTCAGATTCGTGGAACCATCAAGCGAAACGAAATTTTTCTTGTCTTTAGGATAAATCACCTGGTCTATCCTGAACTCGGGTATTTTGAAATATACCAACCCGTCGTCTTCTATGATCCGTATTTTGACCGGAAACTGTGCAGGTTGATACAGTCCGATAAGGTCTGCCGAATAATCAATCTTTTCATACAGCGAGCGAACGGAAGGATAAAAATTATCAATAATATTCACATCAGCCATCTGGCTGTTTACGGCAATCCTGGTTACATTTTTATAATCAGGAATAGCGATCTCCACTTTTTCGTTTCCCCCTTTCCATACTTCTGCGCTTTTGCTGATTTGCTTCGAGGAATCATTGCTGTATGTAATATCTACAAACACAGGCACCGGTTTATTACCCACACTGCTTACAACAAGCTTCCCCTTTTCGTAGGATTGAATGGCTACATCCGCGATGCCGAATTCGAAAAACCAGGGTTTCCAGATCCAGCTTAAATCCTGCCCTGACACATTTTCGAACGTATAGAAGAAATCATACGGAGAAGGAGATTTTTTTGCCCATCTTCTGATGTATTCCCTGAAACAGGAAGTAAAAATTTCATCGCCAAGGTGCTGGTGTATAATAGCATATACCGTAGCCGGCAACGGGTAGCTTGCATACCCGTAATTCGGGCCGGCCAGAAATTCTGATGACGTGATCAGCGGCAGATCTGCAATTGTTCCCATGGTTGAACCGGGATTTACCCCTGCAAAAACATCAGCGAGTTCATAATTATCTTCAAAATACCGGTTTGTTACCAGCGCCGTCATATACTGCGCCCATCCTTCATCCATCCAGGCCCATCTGCGTTCATTAACCCTGACATACATAGGGAAATACGTATGAAACATTTCGTGAATGGTTACCCCGCGGCCAGGCCCGCCATTGTTAGCCATCATGGGATATTCCATTCCTCCACCACCTTTAGCAATAAAAGTGGTAAACGCCTCGTACGGATAAGGGATCCCGGGCATGTCTTCCGAAAAATGTTTCATGGATTTCTGTTGCATAGCCGTATGCCCTGTATAGCTGTTTACCGTATCCATATCCATAGAATACGCCGAACTGATAAATACATTCCGGTCGCCAACGGATTGAACCGCAGCATCCCATACATAATGGTCGCTCATGGCAAGGGCGAAATCAGATACTTCGGAAGCCGTAAAATGCCATGTGCCGGATTGTGTGTTAAAACCATTCCGGATGTCCTCTGATGTAACAACATGTACCACATCCTGTGATGATTTTGCCCTGGTAAACCGTTCATGAATTTGGGCAGGAAGTACGTCGGCAGCATTTGTGAGTTTTCCTGTTGCCCACACCACAAAGTTGTCCGGTACGGTTATTTCCACATCATAGTTACCCAGGTTGTTATAAAACTCCGTTCGTAATGTGTAATTGAGCCTGTCCCAGCCAAATATATCGTCGTAAACGGCAATCTGCGGATACCAGTAGGCAATGAAAAAGGAAGTGCTGTCGTATGCCCCCGTACGAACCCTTGAGTAAACGGGGATTTTTTGCTTCCAGGAGACATTAAAGGTCAGGCTTTCACCGGATTTAAGGGGCTCATCGAGCGTTAAAGTGAGGTTTGTGCCACTCCGACGTGCCTTTTCCCGGTTCGAGAGATCGTATTCAACCCCGTTGATTTTTATACCTGCAAGTTCAACGCCATCGTCAATGTCTTTTGGGTTGATGGTTGAAGCACGGGGATTCCCCTTTTTGTAGGCATCCCTGTACAGGCGAACGATCAGTGTACTTAGTTCGTTTGGGCTGGCATTATGATAGACGACCTCTTCCACACCTGAGATCATTTTAGCGGCAGGGTCAATTTTTACCTGTATCTGATAATCTACCGTATTTTGCCAGTAATCCGGACCCGGCCTGCCATCATAAGACCGGGTTCCGTTGTTGTATGCATCTTTAATCTCAGAAGGCATATAAAAACGTGTTTCCTGTCCGTAAACAGATAGTACGGATAGGCCTGAAAAGGCCAGTAAAGCGAATGTAAATGTAGTTTTCATGATTTTATTTTTTGTTTTTAAGGTACATTTTTTTGCTAAAGTAATATATCGGTATTTAATAATGTTGAATGTATGATATTAGGGTGTGAAGCTCTGGTCAAATCTCAGATGTGCAAAGGATCAGATGAGGCCCATTCACCGAGGTAACGGCCAGAATAAACGTATCACCGCCATCTTTTATTTTGTATTTCTTCCGGATTTGCGACGGTGTGAGCGGATGGTTGCGCACTACAATGTTTGCCTGCATTCCCAATAGTTTTTTTGTCTTGCTGCCCTTATATATTTCTGTAATACGATAAATACGCCCTGGAAACGTTGGGATATAATCCGGTGAAGTATATATATGTGTGTTGGAATGAAGTTTCTTCAGACTAAACCGGTTTCCGGTTACCTTAAAACCACCCGATTTTAAAATGGCGCGATTGGGTTCATATAAATAGCGCTCCACATCAACAAACAAGCTTTCTGAACGGTTTTCTTCATCGAAGTGAAAGGAAAAATTCTGCACTTTCCCCTTCCCGGTGAAATTAACGGATTGTATCACCGGCCTGCTCTCTGTTTTTACTTCCTTTAGTACGAACAGGACTTCCTTTACTTCGTTTTTGACGGCTACCACAATCACACTGAATACGTTTGTCAACTCCTTTAATGTTTTTTTAATATCCAGCCATGGTGAAGTTTTGATGAGTACCGTTTTTGCTTTCGCAAGGAGTTCTTCCTGCAATTTCAGTACATCCGGTTGAGAGTCCGTAAGCCTGAATACCTTTTTATCTGTAATTCTTCGTGAGGGGTCGATATAAATTAAATCAACACGGGCGTTCCCTTCCTTTAAAAACTGTTCTGCCGCGGCATGTACAAACTCCACATTATTAATGTTAAACTTTTTCAGGTTGTAAGCTGCCAGTTCAACTAATTCCCTGTTTTTTTCCACATATATCACCTTGTCGAAAGACCGGCTTAAAAACATGGTGTCAACGCCTGCGCCTCCCGTAAGGTCAACAGCATTTTTACCTGAAAATAATTCCGCTTTATACGCGGCGGTTATTTCTGATGAACACTGCTCGATTGAAACAGGCGGCGGAAATATCAAGTCTTTCTGTTGAACCCAGTCTGGTAGCTTGGTTCTGGCTTTTTGCCTGGAAACGATCTGATCTACCGCCTCCCGCACCGGTATTCCAGTGTATTTCGAAGCTTGTAACAGTAGAGTATGAGGGTCGTCATCGAGGTGGTCCCGGATAAATTTCTGAACTTCAGGTTGTAACAGTTCCCTTATCAAATCAACGTACTAATCCTTTGCTAATGAGTGTTTCAGCAATCTGCACGGCATTTGTGGCCGCACCTTTTCTCAGATTATCTGCCACGATCCACATATTCAGGGTATTCGGATGAGAATCATCCCGCCGGATACGCCCTACAAATACATCGTCTTTACCTTTTGCATGCAGCGGCATCGGATATTGGTTTTCTCCGGGATTATCTAAAACTGTAATGCCTTCTGCTTCTGAAAGAATGTCATAAATCCGTTTCAGGTCAAATTCATCATGGAATTCAGCATTCACCGATTCGGAGTGGCCTCCCATTACAGGTAACCTAACCGCCGTTGCCGTGATGGCAATGGAATCATCATGGAGTATTTTATGCGTTTCATTAATCATTTTCATCTCCTCTTTCGTATAGCCGTTATTCATAAATACATCAATGTGCGGCAGCACATTCATGTCGATTGCATATGGATATACTCTGTCCACTGTTTCGCTGCCACTGCGCTCGGCAAACAACTGGTCAACCGCGGCTTTGCCGGTGCCGGTAACGGACTGGTACGTCGAGACCACAATGCGTTTTAGCCTGAACGCATTGTGAAGCGGCGCCAGGGCAAGTACCATCTGAATGGTTGAGCAATTTGGATTCGCGATGATCTTGTCGTCCGGGCCAAGAATGGAGCCGTTGATTTCAGGAACGATCAGCTTATGATCAGGATTCATCCTCCATGCCGATGAGTTGTCAATGACCACACATCCCTTTTTGGCAAATGCCGGTGCATATTCCAATGATACAGACCCCCCAGCTGAAAATATGGCGATATCCGGCGCCATGGAAATGGCTGATTCCAATCCAACAACCTTATAACCTGTGTTATTGAAGGATACTTCAGTACCCACAGATCTCTCCGAAGCGACAGGAATAAACTGATCTATCCGAACGTTTCGTTCTTCAAGCACCTTAACGATTTCCTGACCAACCAGGCCTGTTACACCTACAACTGCTAATTTCATCTTCTCCGTTTCGCGCAAAAGTAGCAAGATTATTTTTGGCGTTTGAAGAAATCACAAAAAGAAGAAGGCCGGCAGCAAATTATTGCATAAAACCGTAAAACGAATATCCGGAGCTTTGAATATCCTTTTTGAACTGAATCTGTACCTGAATAAAATTACGTGTTGATAATATTTATTTATAATGGAATACTCATTTGGAAGAATGCTTAAATGCATGAATGCTTGAATGCTAAAATGATTAAATGATTAAATGATTAAATGATTAAATAAAAAATTAAGATTTATGAATAATAAAATTGAATTCATAGAAAGGATGAAAAAAAGAACAAGAAAGTTTGCAGTAGATATTATACTTTTCTGCAATTCATTGAAAAGATGTAATGCATCATCTGTTACCACCTATCAACTTGTAAAAGCCGCAACTTCAACTGGCGCTAATTATCGTGCGGCATGCAGAGCAAGGTCCAAATCTGAGTTTTTTAGTAAAATGTGCATTGTGGTTGAAGAAGCTGATGAATCAGAATATTGGTTAGAAACAATACACGATGCTGTTTTATCTGATGATATTGAGGAATTGTCCAGGCTTACTAATGAAGCTAATGAAATAACAAGAATTATGACCAGAGCAAAAAGCTCAACTTATTAAAAACGATTACAAACATTTAATCATTTACGCATTAATATAAAGAGCACATGAAAAAGATTTTACTCCAATTCGTATTAATGTCCTTCTCATTTACAGCCCACGCCCAGATTGTCCTGGATTTTAATGACAGTTCGTCGTTCAGTTCAGCATACTGGGAAGGTGATACAGCCCTGTTTGTAACCGAAAACAGCTACCTCCGGCTTGCAGCTCCTTACGAATCCGGTTCAGCTTTTATATATATCCCAAGCACAGCAATTAATAATGCCTCGTGGCAGTTTCAGGTGCGTTTTGACTTTAATCCTTCTTCAAATAACTATGCCCGCATTTTTCTTGCAGGAACCATGGATACACTTTCTTCACAAACGAGGG
>QIDJ01000250.1 GCA_003228395.1 Flammeovirgaceae bacterium | reverse complement strand
TTTTCAGAATCAAATGAATTTGTTTCAATAGTAAGCAGCGAATCCCCAAAAGGAACCTGGATGGTATAGCTGACAATGCTGTTTTCATCCACATCCTTCTCAAGCATACCTTTATATCCTTTTACCTTTACCACCTTTTGATCGCTGTTGGCCATCACCATACCTGAAATCATTGGGTTCGACAAAAACGTATTTACCATGGCAATCATGGGTGAATGATCCATAATGGATACTTCAATGGTTTTTTCCGGTTCCTCAGAATTTTTATAGGTGCGGTTTACAAAAACACCCGCTCCTGTATTTCCAACCATTTCATCGGCTTCCTGAAACGTGGGCAAACCACCCATTTCGTCCGGTAAAAGCTTTTGAATTTCTTCACCGATGACCTGATTGAGATCTGACAAAGCCTGCTGTAAGGTAAAACGGGCTTCTTCGTAGTTTTCTGCCTGGTATGCAGATTTGGCGGTTGCCAGATTCCCTTCAATATCCGGATCCTGGGCATTAGCGCCATAAAGCATAGAAAAGAATACGAGACAGGATATAAGTAATTTTTTCATTTCGACTAAATTTATTGTTCACCCAATAATTCTTTAAACGTATTGATGTCAAACTGATCTGCAGCTTCCATTACCTCATCTTCGGAATCAAAGTTGACGCATTTAAGGACAAAAATAGACGATTGGCCAAAAGGAACGCTGAGATTGTACCCTGTGTATTCGTCATATTCCAGTACACTGCGGTTACCCTGCACTGTAGTTATTTTCATATTTTCGTCCTGTGCAACCATTGAAGGATTCGAGACAGCTATCTGTGCAGAAGAAATCAAAGCAGAGTTATTTGCTACAATGGCAGTAAGCCCTTTATCATCGTTATAATATTTCCGGCTGATGTTCATGCCTACAAACCCCATTCCGGAACTGTAAACCTCATCTTCGGATTCCTGAAAGGCCAGGCCGTTTACGTTTTCAGGCATGGATTCAAGAAGCCGGTGGCCGATCTCCAGTTCAATACCTACAATGGCCTGCTCGATGGCAAACCGTGTGCTGCCATAATTCTGTTGGTTGAATGCCACCTGTGCTTCATCAATATTTTTATTCACGTCCGGAGGTTTCATTTTCCGTTTTTCGCCCGACTTTTCAGATGGCATCTTTGAGTCTGTCGGTGCTTTTTGCACTTCTTCGGCAGGTTCAGGTTCATTTCCAAAACCTTTCAGTAGTTTTTTGCTCTCTTTCTTCAGATTAATCTTTGGTTTTTTAATGATCTGCGCATGAACGGGGCCGGCAGCCATTGAAAAGAGAAAAAGCAAAAGCAGGAGAATTTTAATTGCGCGCTTCATATCCGTATATATTATGGTCGATTAAAGATAATGAAATTTCAAACAACTCATCCGTATTTTTCAACGGTTCAGTTACATTTTTTTTAAAAGCCTGTTCATCCGGTGGATATTTGATCTGTGTTTGAATGATTGAATGCAAAAATGATTAAATACTTAAATGTTTAAATATCGAATAGCAGGAAATGATGGTAAAGAAGGAATTATACTTTGTAATCATGCTCAGGAATTTTTCTTACATATTGTTTTTGATGGCTGTACAAGTTCATGCAGATAACCTTTACAGCCAGGCCACGATCTCAGGCCTCGTGACTGACAGTAATAAAAATCCCGTTATTGGTGCTAATGTATATCTGCAGGGCACCTATGACGGTAGTTCGACCGATGTAACAGGACGTTTTACTTTCAGCACTACCAAAACCGGTATCGTTACCCTTGTTGCCAGTTTTATAGGCTATGCCGAATTCAGCAAAGAAATAGAACTTTCAGCAACAGGGTTTGATATAAACATTGTGATGAAAGAATCCATAAACAAAATGGATGCTGTGGTGATCACGGCGGGGAGTTTTGTTGCTGCCGATGAATCAAGGAAGGAGGTCATGCGCCCACTTGACATTGTGACAACGGCCGGAGCCACAGCAGATATTCCGGGGGCGCTCAACACGCTGCCCGGCACACAAACGGTAGGCGAGGAGGGCAGGTTGTTTGTACGTGGCGGCGACAGCTATGAAACCACCACTTATATCGACGGCATGATTGTGCTGGACAGCTATGATCCCACTGTACCTGGTGTGCCTGCCCGAAACCGTTTTTCGCCCATGATGTTCAAAGGAGTGAGCTTTTCTACCGGTGGTTATTCGGCAGAATACGGCAGTGGATTGTCCTCAGCACTGATTCTTAATGCAAAGGATATGGCGACCTTAGACCGTACTGACCTGTCGCTGATGAGCGTGGGGTTGGAAGCTGCACACACGAAAGTATGGAACAATTCCTCGCTGTCAGGTAAGCTGGCGTATATAAATCTTGAACCCTACTATAATCTTGTAAAGCAAAATATAGACTGGGCCAGCCCGTCTGTTTCGCAGGATGGGAATATCGCCTACCGGTTTAAAACCAGCAGAACAGGGTTACTGAAAATTTACGGTAATTTTAAATTTTCGGATATGACCCTAAATTATGTGCCGGTTGACAGTACCGGCAATATCACGACCCGGATCAGAAATCAGTATGGCTACATTACCGGCTCGTATAAGGAGGTGCTCAGCGATAGCTGGACCATGAAAACCGGAATCTCATATACCTATTCAAATGATGATATAACACCCGATAACGACATAATTAATGAACGGATTGACGGATATCATGTTAAAGCTGTGTTCGGACATGATTTTAGTGACGCTATTGTGCTGAATTTTGGAGCGGAGATGATTAAAAGAAATCACTTTCAGGATTTTACAGATTTCGAATCAGGGTATCATAACAGGTACGCCTTTTCTGATCCCGTTGCCTCTTCATTTGCGGAAGCGGAAATTTATATTTCAGAAAAATTTTTAACGCGTATCGGATTAAGGTCTGCTTATCATCATCTGAACCATAAAATAACCATTGATCCAAGAATATCACTTGCATATCAAACCGGGAAAAAGAGCCAGGTTTCTTTGGCATACGGAAAATTCAGGCAATCTGCGCCGGACGGATTTTTGCGGGTGGCTAACAACCTGCTTCCCGAAAAAGCCACACATTATATCGTAAACTATCAGATTTCGGATAATGGACGCACGTTTCGCGCCGAAGCCTACATTAAAAATTATCAGGAACTTGTAAAGTTCACAAATCCCTTTGATCCGGTTTCGTATAACAATTCAGGAAGCGGTTTAGCCCGTGGCATTGATATTTTCTGGAGGGATAATAAAACTATACGTAATACGGATTACTGGGTTAGTTATTCATTTCTTGATACCAAAAGAGATTATAAAGATTTCCCTTACGAAGCACCCCCGTATTTTGCCTCTGCACACAATTTTTCAGTAGTATTCAAGCATTTTGTTTCATCAATCAAGAGCCAGATAGGCGCCACCTGGTCTTATACCTCAGGCAGGCCATATAATAATCCTAATCAGGATTTGTTTAACGAAGGGAAAACGAAACCCTACTACGATCTGAGTGTCAATATCAGTTACCTGGCGCGACAAAACCTGATCGTTTATGCCAGCGTAACGAATGTTTTCGGACGTGAAAATATTTTCGGATATGAATATAAATCCACACCAGATAATCAAGGCATTTACCTGGGAAGGCCTGTGGTGCTGGCTGCTCCCCGGTTTCTGTTTCTTGGCATTTTCCTCACCCTTTCAAAAGATAGTGTGATGAACCAGTTGCCCTACTTATAATTAGTACATAACCTTTTAAATTAGAATAAATGAAGAATACGATTAAAATAATGCTAACATTTTTAATCCTGATATTATTAAATGTAAAGACGTATTCGGGTGATGAAGCCTACAGGGAGGCTATGTCGGCAGGCCTCAGGCAACTGGAGACGGCAACCAGCACAGATGATTTTGTAGCTGTGGCAAACAGGTTTGGACGAATATCTTCAGTTGAAACAACCAAATGGCTCCCCTCATACTATGCCTCGTATGCCATGACCGTTGCTGCGGCTATTGAAGAAGACCTTAATGCCAAAGATCTAAAACTGGATGAGGCACAACAATACCTGGAAAAATCCAGCTCTGTTGAGCATGACGATTCTGAAATACTTACGCTTCAGGGGTTTATTTATATGATCCGTATTACGGTAGATCCCGCCAACAAGGGGCAGCAATACGGTGGTCTCAGCGCACAGGCGCTGCAAAAAGCCAAAGCAATTAACCCGGATAACCCGAGAGCGCTGTTATTACTGGCACAATTGAGTTTTGGTACAGCGCAGTTTTTCGGTTCGGAAATAACCGAGGCTTGTCAGCTAAATGATTCTGCCCTTGAAATATTTGAAGCTAATGATGGGGATGAAGATAGTTTTTTGCCCTCCTGGGGAAGAAAACAGGCACTCGATTTCAAAAAAAGATGTTCAGAATAATTTTTACCTTAATTTCAGGCCATGAAATCTGATGATTTGACATGCAAACCCGTTAAAAAGAGAAATCTGATTAAAGAGTTTATTATTGTTGCCCTTGTCGGGTTTCCTATGGCTTTCTTGTTTTGCCGTAGTTGCCTCTCATTTTCTAATATCGAATTGTTGCTTAAGTTAGGAATTTACTCCTCAACCATATGGATAGTGATGTGGTTTGGAAACTACTATATCAGTGAACTCATCGATTCAAAAGTAAGCTGGCTTAAGAACCCGGTAAAAAGATTGGTCCTTGGAATCATTGCCTATATTGTTTATCCCATTGTCGGTATGTATATTGTAACATGGATATTTTATTATTTATGGAATTTTAATTCGGATGTCACTACTCTGGCGGGGACACTAAAATATGGGATTCCGGCGGTAATCATTACTTTTCTCATTGCTTCTTTTCTGAGCGCACGTCAGTTTTTTATTGCATGGAGGCAACTGGCGGTAAACGAAGAGAAGATAAAGAAAGAAGCTATTTCTTCAAAATATGAGTCACTGAAAAACCAGGTGAGCCCGCATTTTTTATTCAACAGTCTGAATGTGCTGACCACGCTTGTTTATGAGGATCAGGACCTTGCGGCTGAGTTTATCAAGAAGTTAGCCAATGTGTACAGGTATGTGCTGGATATGAAAGATAAAGAGGTTGTAAAGCTGGAAACCGAGATCGAATTTTTAGAATCCTATGCATTTCTGCAAAAAATAAGACATACAGAAGGCCTTGAGTTTGAAATTGATTTACCTGAAAGTCATTCCATAATGGTAGCTCCGCTTGCCATTCAGATGCTTGTTGAAAATGCCATAAAGCATAATGCCATTTCCAAAGAGAAGCCGCTTAAAATCCGTATTTGGATGGACAAATCAGGGTATATCATTGTTTCAAACAACCTGGCTAAAAAGCAGGTCCGGCAGGGAACTCCTTCGCACATTGGGCTTGAAAACATCAGAGAACGATTCAGGTTTTTGTCGGACAAGCCTGTGATCGTGGAAAATACCGGAAAAGAATTTATCGTTAAAATTCCTGCCTTAACCATGGAACCTGACTATGCATGAAAAGATAAACGTACTGGTTATTGAAGATGAGCAGCTGGCAGCAGATCATCTGGAAAAACTTTTTAAGCGTTCGCAATACAAGATTAATATCATCGATAAAATCGATTCTGTTAAGAATAGCATCATCTGGTTTGTAAAAAATACACAGCCAGACCTCATATTTATGGATATAGACCTGGGAGATGGCCTTT
>QIDJ01000142.1 GCA_003228395.1 Flammeovirgaceae bacterium | reverse complement strand
GAGACTAAAAAAGTGGTTTTTTCATTTTTTATAGGCCCTTCCAGCGTAATTTTTGATGCAATCAGTCCAATCGTTACGGTGCCTTTAAATTCTTTGCTGTTTCCTTCTTTCATGGATATATCGATGACCGACGAAAGCCTTCCTCCATACCTGGCCGGAAAGCCACCTTTTATCAATTCCACATTATTGATGGCATCAGCATTGAACACGGAGAAAAAACCAAACAAATGGGAGGAATTATAAATGGGTACACCATCCAGCAAAATAAGGTTCTGGTCCGGCCCGCAACCCCGGACATACAAGCCGCTCGTGCCCTCTGATCCTGACTGGACTCCGGGTAACAATTGAAGTACTTTCAGCACATCCACTTCGCCCATAAGTGCGGGTACCGTGTGTATTTGCCTTACCGGAATCGTAATCGAACTCATTTGGGTCTGCTGCTGAATTTCTACCTCCGCGGTAATTACAACTTCTTCCAATTCAAGGGAACTGGAAAGCTCTACATTCATCTCTGTATCTTTATCCAGGTAAAATTCAGACTCAACGGGAGCATACCCGACAAAAGAAATAACAATAGTAACCGAATCTTCCGGAAGGGTCAGGCTGTAAAAGCCATACGTATTGGAGGAAGTTCCTTTTAAATCGGTTTTATTATACACATTGGCACCGATAAGCGCCTCCCCTGACGTCTTGTCTTTGACGTAACCGCTAATGGTATGTTTTTGGGCAAATACACAATGGCTTAGGAGTATAGCACAAATAAGCATCAAACCCGGCAAGACATTGTTTCTCATACGTTTAGGTTGTTGAGTAGTAATATATACGAATCTAACTCTCAATTATTATAAATAGGAACGGATTATTGAAAATCGGATATAACAAAATTGATTTATCAGGTTTTTAGTTCTTCAAATGCTAACAGCTTTTCTGTTTTATGACTATAATGCCTCAATCTCATTTGCTCACAAACCTGTTCTTATAATCTTGGTTTTGACATTTATTTTGTATTTTAGATTAAGATATGAAAATTGTTCATTGCCGTATTTGTGCAAAGCAATATTGTTTTAGCGATTTTGGGTCATGCATTGCATAAAACTGGAGAAGGTCGTAGGGCGACCCTACGACCAGGCAAAAGCCGATTCCGGAATCCACACCTGAAGAAACAACTATCCTTTTAATAATTTTTTAGTTCCCTCTGTAATTAGTCCGGTACCGTATGCCAGCAGTTGCACATACGCGGCAATTATACTCAGCAAACCCACCTTTATGTTTTTAAACTTCATCAGTGCATCAAAAAATATAAATCCACAAAAAATCAGGTTCAAAATAGCGCCCGCATAAAACAACTCCAGGCTTATGAGTGGTGAAAACAGCAGCCAGCACACTTCACCGATTAAAAACACGGCCGGGAGGCCGTGTATCAGCTTGATCTCATCCGGATAAAAACGCGATACATTTATCCTTGCACGTCCGAAAAATCGCAGTTGCTTAAAAAATGAAATGAAAGATGTACGCCTTTTGTGATATACAAATGCTTTTTCTATCAATCCAACCATAAAACCGGCCCGAATGATCCGGATACTGAATTCAATATCTTCCCCCATCCGGGTTATGGCATATCCACCCACTTTCTGATAAATATCTCTTGAAATTCCCATGTTAAAGCTGCGGGGATGAAACCTGCCGGCGTGCTTTTTTCTTCCACGGATACCTCCGGTGGTAACTATACTTGTCATCGCGTAGCTGATTGCTTTCTGAATGGGCGTAAAATCATCCCTGGCCCTGTCAGGCCCCCCGAACGCGTCGAGTTTCATTCTGCTCAGCCCATCTTCTACTTTCACAAAATAATCGTCCGGAAGAATGCAGTCGGAATCAAAAATGATAAAGAAATCGCCCGAAGCCTGCTCAAAGCCAAAATTCCGGCTGAAACCCTGGCCTGAATTTTCTTTAAAAAAATATCTGACGGGCAACTTATCACCATGCTTTTCTGCAATATGCCGGCATGTTTGCACCGACCCGTCATCCACTACGATCACTTCATACGGCAGTTCCTTTTGATGTGAAATGCTCTCAAGCAATTCATCCACCTCCTCAGGCCGGTTATAAACCGGGATTATCACGGAATATTTGCGCATGTGATCAGATCCCTGCCTTATCTGAAATAAAGTATTCCTTCTTTCCTGCACTTTGAAGGGTTGTAAGCTCTGCCAGAAAGCCAGCAAGAAACAACTGCACACCAATTACAACCGCCACAAGGGCAAGAAAAAACATGGGCTGGTCGGTGATTTCCCTGGTTACGGGAATTTTTGAAAAATAAATGGCGTCAACCTTATCCCAGATTATTTTCAACGTAAAAACCATCCCGAACAAAAACGAAAGGGTACCCCATGCGCCGAAAAAATGCATGGGTCTTTTTTTGAACCGGTAAACAAACGTGATGGAGATCAGATCAAGAAATCCGTACACGAAGCGCTCGACACCGTATTTGGTCTTACCGTATTTCCGGGGATGGTGTTCTACCACTTTTTCGCCAATGTTGGTATAACCCTGCCATTTGGCTATCACAGGTATATACCGGTGCATTTCACCATATACGTTGATATGCTTAACCACCTCATTACGGTATGCTTTCAGACCGCAGTTGAAGTCGTGGAGTTTTATTCCGGATATCCTTCTGGTTACAAAATTGAAGAATCTGGAAGGCCATCGTTTGGAAACCGGGTCGCGGCGTTTTTTCTTCCACCCCGATACCAGGTCATACCTCTGTTCCGTAACCATCCGGTATAATTCCGGTATTTCATCGGGGCTGTCCTGCAAATCCGCATCCAGCGTAAATACAACGGCCCCGGAAGCCTGTTTAAAGCCCGCATTCAGGGCGGCGGATTTGCCGTAGTTACGGTTGAAGCGGATACCTTTCACCTGGTTATTCTTTGCTGAAATTTCGCAAATAACCTCCCAGGTGCGATCGCTGCTGCCATCGTCAACAAAAAGCACTTCATAGTGAAAACCGTGCGCCTCCATCACACGGCTGATCCACCCGCTAAGTTCGGCGATGGATCCGGCCTCGTTATAAGCCGGAATTACGATTGAGATATCCACTTCATCCGGCATGACTAAATTTCAGCCTGGGGATTGACATTCTTGGTAAAGGCCGAAACGATCAGTGACAGGATAAATCCGAAGAATACCATTGCGACTAATGCCATTGGAAACATCACTTCCGGTACCATAAATTTTTCAGTAATTGACATGGCCTGATCGATCTGTGCATCTGACAGACCTTGTTCTTCCAGTTTTTCCACCTGTAGATCCTTTACAATTGTTAGCATGGAATCATCAATAAACTTTACATAGATGAAAGAAAAAACCACCGAAATGGCTCCTGAAACCAGTGAGAGCAACGTACCGATCCCCAGACCCTGGCTATAGGACATAAATCCATCTCCTTCATTCTTGAACTCCTTGTGAGCCAGTACGATACCTGCAATTATAAACAGATATATGACATAACTTAATGGCTGATTGCCGACTAATCCAGCCATCTGTATGATAAGACTCCAAACGATCAAAACAAGGCCAATGTAAAGGCCCCATTTTAACGAAACCTGTTTCACTGTGGTCTTTTCGTATTCCTCGTCAACCTCATCAGGTTGACCTGCAGATGCAGCAATAGGTTCAGAAGTGGATTCGGGCACAGATTCCTGTGTTGGCTCAGAGTAAATTTCGGAAGCAGATTCCGGTTCTGATTCTGAAAAGTCTTCTTTTGAAGATTCCCCGCCGGAGCTTTCCTGATTCCCGGATTTCAGGTTTTCAGATTCCTGATTTTCGTTCTCCAGGTTTTCCTGGTCTTTGTTTTCGTTTTCCATGATAGTCTTAATTTGGTTGTTTTCTTAATAAAACTGATATAATCAAGGTCAATATAAACCCAATTGGCATACTTTTCAAGAAATAATCGAATGCAAGGTCGCCTGCGGTGGTGGAAGGCAGCTTCTTAACGGCAGCGTTAAACTTATCCGCACCCAACGTTTCCAAAATTGCCTCTTTGTGCTGATTTAACTGATCGATGGATAAACGGATGTATTCACTGACAAAAGCGGGCTCGATCCATTTTGCAAAGATGCCTATAAATATGCTTGTAAGGAATGTGATCAGTACATACGTGATCATTCCGATAGATATACCCTGCCAAAAATGGAGTACATTTTGATTTGAATTTCTAAATTCCCTGATGCTGAAAAATATAAACAGGGCAAACAGAAAAATCCGTATATCATAGACCAGCGGAATCAGGTAGGGATGCCGGTTCAGATAAAATAGCGATACCAGCGCAACTATGGTTACCAGCGACCCATAAAATCCATAACGGCCTGCTATCCGGACAAGCGGCGTTTGTGCTTCAGCGTTTTGCTCAACCAATGATCAAATGTTTTTTGTTGTTGAAAACAGCCACTACTTTTCCTTTCAGCTCTTTACCAAGCAATGGGGAGTTTTGGGATTTAGACATGTTGGTTTTCTCATCAAAAACCCAGGTAGCTTCCGGATCGAAAACGGTCATATTTGCATTATTGCCTTTCCGGACCGGGATATCTTCCAGGTTCAATATCTTACGGGGATTAGTAGTCACTTTTTCGATGAGCATTTCCCAACCGGTTTTTCCGGAAATTTCCTGCATAAACGGAAGCACGGTCTGTAATCCTGTCATGCCAAACGAAGCATAATCAAACTCCAGTTTTTTACATTCTTCATCGTGTGGCTGATGACTCGATACGATAGCGTCGATGGCGCCGTCTTTCAGTCCGGCGATCAGCGCCTGGATATCTGCCTGCTCCCGCAGAGGCGGGTTCACCTTACAGTTGGTATCAAAATCATGCAAGCGGGAATCATCCAGTACAAACTGGTGCGCCGCCACATCGCAGGTAACCCGGAGCCCGCTTTTTTTTGCCTTGCTTATCATTTTTAATGCGTTGGGCGTTGAAATATTGGCGAAATGAATCTTTCCTCCTGCATATTCCAGCAACTGCAGATCGCGTGCAACCATCACCTCTTCGGCAAGCCGCGGCATTCCCTTCATGCCCAGGCCCGTGCTGGTTTTGCCCTCGTGCATGACACCAAACCTGTTCAGACGCAGATCTTCCGGCTTGTTTATGAGCAATCCGTCAAACTTCCTTAGGTACTGAAGCGACCTGAGCATGATGTCCGTTTGCCATATGGGCTTCAGCCCATCTGAAAAAGCCACCGCTCCTGCGGTATGAATATCTATCATTTCCGTAAGGTCTTCGCCGAGATTGTTTTCGGTCACCGAGCCGATTGCAAACACCTCGGTTATGCGTCGCGAATTGCCTGACAGTAAATAGGAAATGTCATTTTTTGTCTGGATGGCGGGTTTTGTATTGGGTAGTAATGCAACGCCGGTAAATCCGCCGTGTGCTGCAGCATGGGTACCCGATTCAAGGTCTTCTTTTACTTCAAATCCGGGATCTCCAAACCAGGCGAACATATCAAACCAGCCTTTGCTCGCCTTCAGGTCTTTGCCTGTTATCACTTTGTCAGCCTGGGGAGTGCTGCTGCCGATAAACGAAATGATGCCATTTTCAATCAGGATATTTTTTCGCTCCAAATGATGTTTTGAAGTGGAATCAAGTATCTCAGCATCACAGATTAATATTCTCATTGGCCGGTAAAATTACATATTTCTACAATCTTTGCC
>QIDJ01000390.1 GCA_003228395.1 Flammeovirgaceae bacterium | reverse complement strand
GAAATCTCTTTTCCTGCCCCGGCCTTTTACAGCATCGAGCTTCATGGCAGCAATGTCTTTAATGGACAAAATTCTCAATCCTTCCGAATATACCGGTTTTTCAATATTGGGATATTGATAGTTCACAAAATCTACTTTTATGCCATCAATGCTCCAGATTACAATTTTTTCAGATCGTGAAATTTCAATTGGATTCTTGTAAGATCGTAATTCTTCCACAATTTCATCAGATGTAATATTTGTTTGCCCGAAAAAGTCAAGATCAAACGATTTTCTATGACCAAGCTGAAGGGCAAGTGCAGAGCCACCGGCTAAATAAAATTTGCTTAAGCGTTTATTTTGGAGTAGTATCCTTAATAAGGAAAGTGTACCTGGTTCGATTGTCTGAAAGTGTAGCATCTAAAAGCCTCTTGTGGAAGATCAAAATATAAACTCAGAAAACTAAGCGTTTTAAGATCCAGATTTCTTAATCCAATAACAGTTTTTTTTATTTTATCATAACCGTACAAGTCCAGTAATTTATTCCAATCATCCCAGGTGCCATAACCTACTACCCGTTCGATGATGTATGCGGAATGCTTTGAAACATTCAATGCAGTAGAATCCGTATCCCAAAAGATATAATTTGAAAATTGCATAGTTAAAAATACATTATTTTTTATTGCAAACATAGTCAGACCTTAATCACGAATAGTCAAAAAACCTACCCCCCAATCTTAACTTTCGCCTTGGCGGCCTTCAGCGCATTGATCTTGTGCAGGTGCTGCACGGTGTGGATGCTTGCGTTTATTTCATAGCCTACCAGCAATACTACTGAAAAAAGAAACAGCCATACCATCATCGCCAGCATCACACCGATCGACCCGTAAAGCTTATTGTAAGTGCCGAAATTGACCACGTAATAAGAGAATACATAAGAAATCAGTAAACTGATTAACGTAGCAAACACCGCTCCGACAGAGAAAAACTGCCACCTGAAATGCACCGCCGGCGCAAAATAATAAATAGCCGAAATAGCAATCAAAAAGACGATGAACAATACGATAAACCGCAGGATCAATACCTGGTTAATATCAATTCCATACTCACTGATATCAATAACGAGTTCGGCGATCAGGCCAAGTAATATCTGGCCGACCACAAGCAGCACAATGGAAAGCACCAACACACCTGAGAGCATTAATATCAGCCCGGTGGCGATGACCCGCTGCCGTAAAAACGACCGGTTTTCTTTCGTTTTATAAATGGAGTTGAAAGCATTCATTAATGATACCATCCCGTTGGAAGCGAGAAACAAAGCCAGCAGGGCGCCAAAAGTAAGCAGGCCGCCCCTTGACTTACTCAGAATATCTGTAATGGTAGATTCCACCACCGAAAACATATTCGCAGGCATCCATGTACTCATAAAATCAAGGATGCCCTGATTGTCAACCGCCGGAATCAGTTCGTGTACCATTGGTATGAGGGCAAACAGAAAAATGACTGCAGGAAACAGAGCGATGGTGAAGCTGAAAGCTACGGCATTGGCCCGCTCGAGAATGTCGTCATCCTTGATCTTTTTAAAAAAAACAAACAAAATCTCATAAAGGGTGAATTGACCCTGTATAAAATTTATGTCTTTTAAGTGCCGCCTTAACCGGATAAATCTTTTAGACTTAACAAGCCGCTTTTTTGTTTTGAATTTCATTTACGGAACCAGGGTTCAAATATTTTTTTCATCACATCCGGCAAACGCCTCGGCCTGCCATTCTCCATGTCAATAAAAGCCAGTGTGGTTTCACCCTGGTTTATTAACTCGCCTTTCTCATTTGTAATTTCGTAAGTAAAATTCATTTTCACAGCAGGCAGCGAGGGAATTATTACTTTAATGGTCAACAAGTCGTCATAACGTGCAGGTTTCAGATACCTGATTTTGCTGTCCAAAACCGGCATCATAATACCCATTTCCTCCAGATCGCGGTACGTAAACCCTAACTGACGCATGGCATCCGCCCTGCCAACTTCATAATACATGGCATAGTGCCCGTAATACACGTATCCCATTTGGTCGGTTTCGGCATAGCGTACCCTGATTTGTGTTTCGGCTGTGTACATCCTCGGAAATAAAATGATAAATTAATGTGATCTTTGGCAATGTTAATCAAAATAAATTGTTAATTAACAATGTAAAGTATATCTTTACATTTTACATTTTAATGATTAAAAGTTTTAAGGATAAAACATTAAGACTCCTGTTTGTAAAAGGAGATAAATCGAAGATAAGAAGTGATTTATTAAGAAAGACTGAAAATATTTTAACCAGGCTGCAAGCGGCCAAAGAAATACGAGATATGAATGCTCCCGGATTGATGTTACATAAGCTAAAAGGAACTAAGAAGGGAACCTGGGCAGTAACAGTAAGAAGTAACTGGAGAATCACTTTTAGATTTAAAAATGGAGATGCATTTGATGTGAAACTTGAAGATTATCATTGATATGTTAAAAATGTATAAACCGGTTCATCCAGGTAGAATTTTGAAGGATGATTACCTGAAGCCCCTCGGATTAAAAGTTGGTCAGCTGGCAGTGTCTCTCGGGATAAGCAGACAAACTATGACGGCCATTCTGAATGAACGCGCCGGAATCAGCCCGGAAATGGCGCTGAGGTTATCAGAAGCATTTGATACTTCACCGGACTTATGGCTAGCGATGCAAAGGAATTATGATTTGTATGTTGCAAAACAAAAATTTTTTGCAAAAGAGGTAGTGAAAAAGATTTACTCAACGGAACTATAAAATGCTGAATTCAGAGATTTAAAGAAGTTCAAATCGTAATATTTGTCCGGATCGTTCCCTTATTCTTTTAATCTGAATTCTTGCATATTTTGCTGAATCCCGGGCAATGTAACCACAATGGATAGTAAATCATTTTTTTTAATTATAATTGAGATATATTCTGATTAATTCCCCAACTGTCGCGCTTTGCGTTGCTCGATCGAAAGCGCCCGCTGGTAACGTGCCGCATTGCGGTTGTGATCGCGCAGGTTGGTGGCAAAATTGTGATATCCCGAAAAATCTTCTTTTGCGCACATATAAATATAATTATGTGGCTGGTAATCCAGTATCGCATCAATGGCCCAGATCTCAGGCAGGTTGATCGGGCCGGGCGGTAGTCCCTTGTATTTATAGGTGTTGTAAGGCGAATCAATTTGCTTGTGTACATTTAATACACGTTTTAACGCAAAATCACCGGAAGCATATACCAGGGTAGGATCGGCCTGCAGGTACATGTTTTTTCTTAACCGGTTGAGGTATAGTCCTGCAATTACAGGCCCCTCATCCACATTTGAGGCTTCGGCCTGAACAATCGAGGCAAGTATGGACATCTCCACCGGAGTAAGACCCAGAGTCGCCGCTTTTTCGATACGAGTTTCATTCCAGAAGCGTTCGTACTCTTCTTCCATACGGCTGATCAATGCATCAGGCGAAATATTCCAATACACCTCATAGGTATTGGGTATAAACAGGCAAAGTACCGTGTTATCATTAAAGCCCTTCTTGTTTTCTTTCACATATCTGTTCAGTGTGGAAAGAAAAGCGGCAGGGGACATTTCAATGGTTTGTGTAATCCGTGCAGCCAGATCTTCTATTAGCCGTAGGTTATTAAAAGTAATATATGTTGGCTCCTGAATACCGGCCCGCAGTAAGCGGATGGCTTCAACATTTGACATATTTTTTTTAAGCCGGTACCGCCCCGGTTTCACGGAAACATCATAATCCATGAGCTTCGCAATAAAACTGAAACTAACGATATCCTGCACATAATCGTATTTGTACAGTGTATCACGCACGCTGCTAAAGTCCGCTCCTTCCGGGATAAGTAAGATCCGGTCATTTTTATCCACCAGAATGTTGGGCGACCGTACAATCTGGTATCCGTAGAAGCTGAAAGTGGTGAGCAGTACGGTAAAGACTACCAGAAAAACAGCAAATATTTTTCTTTTTTTCATGGAGGGCAAAAGTACTGAATTGTTTTGAGGCTTTCAAAACCGGGTTGTTTGCAGGAGCATTTGTTAGTTTTGCAGGTAAAAGGCAGTATTTTCTTCGAAATAATGCTGACAAAGCTCATAATTCATAGCTCTTAGCTCATGTTTCAAAAAGATACTACATAACAAAAAACGAAATACATGGCAGCTACGTTGCTGAAAATTCACCCGCATAACCCGTCGGATCAAAAGATCGGACGCGTAATTGATACGTTGAAAAATGGCGGGGTGATCATCTATCCTACTGATACGGTGTATGGGGTGGGGTGTGACCTGTTCAATAAAAAAGCCATCGAAAAACTTTGCAGGCTGATCGGTATCAGACCCCACAAGCTCAATCTTTCTTTTATATGCCATGACCTGGGTAATATTTCCGATTATGCCCGCCATATTACCACCCCGCTGTTTAAACTAATGAAAAAGAGCCTTCCGGGTCCTTACACCTATATTCTGGATTCAAGATCAAGTGTACCAAAAATACTAGGAGTGAATAAAAAGACCGTGGGGATCCGGGTTCCTGATAATGAGATACCGCGCGATATCGTACGCGGCCTGGGAAACCCCATCATCAATGCCTCGTTGAAAGATGCGGATGCCATTGTGGCGTATATGACTGATCCGGAACATATTTTTGAAAGGTACAAACATACCGTGGATATCGTCATTGACGGCGGACCGGGTGGAAACATACCTTCTACCGTCATTGACTGCACCGGCGAGGAGTACGAGGTAATCCGTGAAGGGCTGGGAAATACCGAAGATCTGTAATCAAAACCTGACCAGTAAAAAGCATGCATGCAATTTTCTCTTGTGCATATTTTCCGAATGTAGCCTACATGGCCAAATGGATAAATGCAGATAAACCATTCATTGAAAAACATGAGAGTTTTGTCCGTCAAACCTACCGCTCACGTTGCCATATTCTGGGAGCAAACGGAATCATTACATTGAATATACCGGTCATGGGCAGCAGGAAAAATATTCCTGTATCCGGCATCCGGATCGATAACAGCCAGCAGTGGCAGATACGGCATTGGCGGTCTCTTACTTCGGCGTACGGCAAAGCGCCTTTTTTTGAACACTTCGAAGACCGCATACAGCCTTTACTTTTCACAAGAAGGGAGTTGTTGTTTGACTTCGCCATCGAAAGTATGACAGAATGTCTGCAAATGCTTGATCTGAAAAAAGAAATTTTATTTACCGAAAAATTTATTCATACCTACGATGATTCTTACTCCGATTTCAGGGTTCTGCTTAATTCAAAAAACCGGAATAAATGGCCTTCTTTTTTCAATCCTGCACCATACACACAGGTTTTCGGCGACCGGTTTACACCGAACCTGAGCGTGCTGGACCTGATTTTTTGCGAAGGGCCGCATGCCATTTCCATACTCCAGGCTTCAATTACCCCTGATTAACTGAACATTTAGAAAATTGATACCGTTTTACTAATAATTTCAGGCACATTATTTGTTTTCAAATGAAAAGTGATAGATTTACCAAATACATTACATTGAGCGGTTGAAATGGAAGCGAAGTTTTCAAACAGGGTGAAAGAAGTAATTTCTCTTAGCCGGGAGGAGGCTCTCCGGTTAGGTCATGAATATATCGGGACAGAGCATCTTCTTCTCGGCATGATCAGGGAAGGCGAAGGAGTGGCTATGAGCTTACTGAAAAAACTGGGCGTTTCTCTTGACGAGCTGCGCCAGTCAGTAGAGCAG
>QIDJ01000162.1 GCA_003228395.1 Flammeovirgaceae bacterium | reverse complement strand
TGCAGCCGGGGCAGGTGGATAATGACGATTTTTTTTAGCAAGTTGGTGGTGACGTCACTGCGCGATCCCCCTCCGTCACAGCGGGAGGTCAGCGGATAAAGACGTTCCGGTTTATGGTATGCCCGGACTTCGCCAGGCAATGAAGGCTGAAATAACTTTTGCTACTTGATCTCCCAGGTACTTCCTCCGTTAATCAGGTCCTGAAGGTCACCCTCTCCTTTATGATTGATGGCATTCTGTATCTGATGATTGAATACGTCTTCGTAAGTAAACCGGTCTTCCGAATAAAAGACTCCAAATGGCCTTGGATAGGCATCTTCATGCCTTGGATCATCAAACAACTGCGCTAATATAGCGGCTTTGATATGGTCTTTTTCGTCATGCACCCACAAATCATCTGACGAATAACCTTCATTAAGTTCAACCACCACGGGTTTAAATCCTTCAAGCTTAATTCCCTTATTACGTTCCTGGCCAAATATCAACGGTTTGCCATTCTCCAGGAAAATGGTATGGTCGGCTTTAGTGGATTTTTCAGTAAACGTTGAAAATGCTCCGTCGTTAAATACGTTGCAATTCTGATATATTTCTACAAATGAAGTGCCCTTATGACCGTGTGCGCGGAGAAGGATCTCTCTGGCATGTTTTGGATCTCTGTCCATGGTACGTGCAATAAACGTACCTTCCGCCCCCAGTGCAAGCGCCGCCGGATTGAATGGCTGATCCACCGAACCAAGCGGGGACGATTTGGAAATACTGCCCCTCGGCGAAGTTGGGCTGTACTGGCCTTTTGTCAGGCCGTAAATTTCATTATTAAAAAGCAGAAGATTAAGATCGAAATTTCTCCGTAGCAGATGAATAAGGTGATTCCCTCCTATCGAAAGTGAATCTCCGTCACCGGTTATCACCCAAATGCTTAATTCAGGTCGGGCTGCCTTCAGGCCACTTGCAATGGCAGGAGCCCTGCCGTGAATGCTGTGCATCCCATAGGTGTTCATGTAATAGGGAAAACGGGAAGAACATCCGATCCCCGATATAAATACAATATCCTCTTTTGGAACGCCTAACTCGGGCATAATGGTTTGCACCTGTTTTAATATGGAATAATCGCCGCATCCCGGACTCCACCTCACCTCCTGGTCCGATACAAAATCTTTGGATGTAAATTCCGGCAATATTTCTTTCGTAGCAATAGTCATAATCTTATCCGATAATGGTTTTTACTTTATCTTTTATTTCTAGTACTGTCAGCGGCAGCCCTTTTACTTTATTAAGCCCCTGTGCATCCACAAGGTATTTAGCCCTGATCAGCTGGCGCAACTGTCCCATATTCAATTCGGGGACAAGCACATTTTTAAATGATTTCAGGATGGCGCCCAGGTTTTTTGGAAATGGGTTTAAATAAACAAGATGCGCATGAGACACATTTACACCTTCGCTGTGCAGTTCTTTTACTGCGGTTTTTATAGATCCAAATGTAGAACCCCAGCCAAGTATAAGAAGTTCGCCGGATTCCGGCCCCGAATCAATGGTTTGTTCGGGGATATTATCTGCTATTTTTTCTACTTTGGCCGCCCTGATCTCAATCATGTGCTGATGGTTGTCAGGATCATAAGAAACATTCCCGGTTTCATCTTGTTTTTCAAGGCCTCCAATGCGGTGTTCAAATCCTTTCATGCCGGGTATAGCCCATCTTCTTACCAGGTTTTTATCCCGGTGATACGGCAAATACGCTTCATTTTGCCCGTTAGATGACAGTTTTACAAATTTCGTCTTGATTTCAGGGAAACCATCTAAATCAGGAATCATCCATGGCTCAGCGCCATTGGCAATATATCCGTCGCTCAGGAATATCACCGGAGTCATATATTCGATGGCAATTTTTGTAGCCCGGTAAACGGTATAAAAACACGATGACGGTGAATACGCCGCAACTACCGGAATAGGTGTTTCGCCATTTCGCCCCAATACCGCCTGGAACAAGTCAGATTGCTCGGTTTTTGTAGGTAATCCCGTTGAGGGGCCGCCACGCTGGACATTTATGATTACCATGGGTAGTTCAAGGATCATTCCCAGGCCCATGGCTTCTGTTTTCAATGCAATGCCCGGCCCTGAAGACGCCGTAGCGCCCAGGGCGCCACCGAAGCTGGCGCCGATTATGGACGCCATGGCGGCAATTTCATCTTCCGCCTGAAAAGTTTTAACTCCGTAGTTCTTGTACCTTGACAAAAAGTGAAGCACATCCGAAGCCGGCGTAATAGGATAACTGCCATAAAACAAATCCAGTCCCGATTTCTTTGCGGCCGCAACAAGGCCAATCGCCGTAGCCTGGTTGCCCATAATGTTACGATATACCCCTTTTGGCAATTGGGCAGCTTTAACTTCAAACCTTGTCGTAAATGCTTCGGCAGTGTCTCCGAAGTGGTAGCCCGCTTTCAATACGGTTATATTTGCATCCCGGACAATCGGGGTTTTTTTAAATTTCTGTTCAAGAAATTTAATGGTGTTATCAAGTGTCTGGCTGTACATCCAGTAGATGTACCCAAGCACAAACATGTTTTTGCTCCGGTCGATTTCCTTAATTCCCATACCGGAGTTTTTCAGCGATTCACGCGTAAGTTTGGTGATATCTATCTTATGGAGCGAATAATCTTCAAGGCTTCCGTCTTCCATCGGATTCTGGCCATCAATATATTCTGCAAGCCGTAGGTTTTTCTTATCAAACCCATCGATGTTTGCAATAATAACCCCGCCCTTTTTCAGGTCGTTCAGATTTACTTTAAGTGCAGCGGCGTTCATTACAACCAACACATCATACTGGTCTCCTGCTGTGAATACGGCATTGCTTCCAAACTTCAATTGGAATCCGGAGACGCCCGCAAGTGTACCCCTCGGCGCCCTGATCTCTGCCGGATAGCTTGGAAACGTGGAAATATCAGCTCCGATAAAACCTATTGTTTCGGAAAACTGGCCTCCTGTAAGCTGGATCCCGTCGCCGGAATCGCCGGCAAAGAGAATTACCATCTCTTTTACCAATTCTTTCGCATCTTTTGTTGCTGACATGAAAATATATAATTAAAGTATGAGGTTAAATACCTGAAATTCAGCAAATAAGAGAATCCTTCCCTTTTCTGAAATTAATTTTCAAAATTACTAAAGTTTTGCAACTATTACAGATGACCTTTGAAAGAGAATTTGATGTATTTTATCATGTTTCCTTCTGCTAAAAATTCTTGCTCATATTTCGTTTTTATATTATAATGCTCCGCCATTAGCGACGAATTGTATAAGTCATCAGTTGCATCATGAATGTGCACGTCAGGCCTGCTTTGAAGTACATCCAGCGTGTATCGATACAGGCCGGTATTGTCAGTTTTCAACCGCAGAAAACCACCGGGTTTTATCAGTTGTTTATACATGTCCAAAAATCGCGTACATGTCAGACGCCTGCGTTCATCGCTGCTTTTAGGCCTTGGATCCGGGTGGATAATCCATATTTCTGAAACTTCATGAGGGCCAAAATGCGCACCGAGATTCTGAATATGCACTCGTAAAAAGGCAGTATTGACCAAATTGTCATGCAATGCATGCTGACTGCCTGTCCATATGCGTGCTCCCTTGATATCTACGCCGATGAAATTCCTGTCAGGAAAACGCAGTGCCAGCCCGATGGTATATTCGCCTCTTCCACATGCCAGTTCCAGTACAATATCATGGTCGTTATTGAAGTATTGGTCAGACCACCTTCCACATAATTTGCCAAAAAGCGGCTTGTCGGGCTGTATTACATGCCGGTTGGCCTCATTATCAGCGAATTTTGCGGTTTTACTGCGTCCCATGGATGTTATTTATTGATTTGGTGATTTATTGATTTGGTGATTTGGTGATTTGATTATTTGTTTATTTGTTTATTTAGTTATTTGTCTGTCCGTCCGTCCGCAGAGGCGATCTCAAATGTAGTACCGTCATTCTGAACGAAGTGAAGAATCTGTAATTAAAACGTGTGCGGATCAATTGAGGTTCTTCCCTACGCCGGGGTCAGAATGTTGGTTTATAATTCTTTTGAGATAGTCTCGAAAGCAGGGTGAATTAGCCTTCCAGTCAAAGGTCTTCTAATTCAGCCACTACAAATGTACTGCCTCCAACGAATACCAGGTCATCGGAACCTGCCTGCCGTATTGCTTCGGACACTGCCTCATTTACATTTTTTATTACACGTCCTTTAAGTCCGGCCTTCCCGGCAGCAGCACATAACCGTTTTGCCTGCATGCCGCGTGGTATATCCGGCTCGCAAAAATAATAACTGGCATGTTCAGGCAAAAGATGACAGATTCCTTCTGCATCCTTGTCGTCAACCATGCCCCAAACCATATGAAGATTTCGATATTGAAGCTTATTAATTTCTTTAATAATTTCATTAATACCGGCGTTATTATGCGCTGTATCACAGATAGTTAAAGGTTTGTTATTAATCACCTGCCAGCGGCCTTTAAAACGGGTTAGCTTTTGAAAGTCGCGCAATCCATGAGTAACCGTATTTTCCTCAATCTTATATTGCTTATTACGTAATATTTTAATAACAGCCAAAACACCCGGTATGTTTTTTAGCTGATATCCGGGCAGGTAACTTGATTCAGAAAGACATAAAATCTGATGGTTACAGCGGTTATCAACTAATCGTGTACCGGATGTATCCCACGCATAAATGGTATCTGCAAATGTGATTGAAGCCGTTTTTTCGTCCGCAATAGCTTGAAATACAGCTGAGGTTTGTTCATCTGATTCACTAATCACCACCGGTGTGTTCTTTTTAATAATACCCCCTTTTTCTGCTGCAATTTCCGTAATGGTATTGCCCAGCATATGTGTATGATCGAGGCTGATATTGGTAATGAGCGCCACTTCCGGATTCAGTATGTTGGTAGAATCAAGTCTGCCTCCAAGGCCGGTTTCCACTATGGCTATATCAACCTGCTGTCTTGCAAAATAGTCAAAAGCCATCGCTACCGACATTTCAAAAAATGACGGTTTTATCTGTTCTGTTATCCTTTTATTTTTCACTACGAAACGCGTAACTTCTGATTCGGACATTTCGCCACCGTTTAATTTGATTCTTTCGGTGAATTTCTTCAAATGTGGTGAGGTGTACAGGCCTGTTTTATAGCCGGCTACCTGCAATATTGCCGCCAGCATGTGCGCACTGCTTCCCTTGCCATTTGTGCCGGCTATATGTACACTACGGAACCTATCCTGCGGATTCCCTAATGCGTTACATAATAGCCTGATGTTGGTAAGGTCTTTTTTGACTGCAGCAGGTCCCACGCGCTGATACATGGGTAAGGCGCTGTATAAAAATTCAAGTGCTTCCTCGTAGTTCACGCTGCGAAATTATACGATCCGCCGGACAACACGTATAAATCATGGGTAATTGGGTTAAAATGGTTGTTTCAAATACAGGAACATCCGGTATTTTTTGAAATGCATAGGATTGATGGATGAAGTGCAGAAATGAAAAGTTGTCACAGTTCATCGGAAAATCCGAAAGATGGCTAAAAGGAACGTAATAAGGCAAATCATGGTGGATAAAATACAATTTTTAGTACATTTAAGGTAGCAACCTGCAGGTATAATGCTGCTAAACGGCATAGCGTGGCTTTTAGCCATTCGTTAGCTGCAAGGCGGAAAATGCATCAGGATTGACCGAAAATGATCTTTGAAAAAAATCAGCCTACCAACGTACAGAATTTTCCAGCCGCACAGCAAGCACATTTGC